>NZ_PKHA01000003.1:165773-207543 GCF_002861525.1 Actinomyces urogenitalis
CCCCCCCCCCCGAGGAGGAGGCCGGTGCGCAGATCGGTCGTTAGTCTCGGTCTCACGACCGACACCAGGAGGCCCTGTGCTCCAGATTTCTCGCCTGTCCAAACGCTTCGGCTCCCTGCAGGCGCTGAACGAGCTGTCCTTCCATGTTGGCGACGACGAGCTGGTCGGCTTCGTCGGGGCCAACGGCGCCGGCAAGTCGACCACGATGCGCATCGCGATGGGGGTGCTGGAGGCCGACTCAGGAACCGTGACCTGGGACGGGCAGCCGGTGGACGCCGGCCTGCGCCGCCGTATCGGTTACATGCCGGAGGAACGCGGCCTGTATCCCAAGATGAAGGTCGAGGCCCAGCTGACCTACCTGGCCCGGCTCCACGGCGTGAGCAAGGCCCGTGCGCAGGAGGCCGCGCTGGAGTGGACCGAGCGCCTGGGCATCCAGGCCCGCCGCGGCGACGAGGTCCAGAAGCTCTCACTCGGTAACCAGCAGCGTGTCCAGCTGGCCGCGGCCCTCGTGGCTGACCCGGCCCTGCTCATCCTGGACGAGCCCTTCTCCGGCCTGGACCCGGTGGCCGTGGACGTCATGAGCCAGGTCCTGCGTGAGCGGGCTGAGGCCGGTATCCCCACGCTCTTCTCCTCTCACCAGCTCGACGTCGTTGAGCGCCTGTGCGACCGGATCGTCATCATCCGCTCCGGCCAGCTGGTTGCCGCCGGCACGATCGAGGAGCTGGCTGCCACCGCCTCCCCACGCTGGAGGGTCGTCATCGACGACGGCGCAGCGGCCGCCGGGGCACCGGCTGCCACCAGCCAGACGGAACCGAGCCCCCTCTCCCCCGCTCTGGCCGGTCTGCCGCAGGTCGAGGTCAGCCGGGACTCCCATGGCCGCCTCATCGTCACAGCGTCCGGCCAGGACGAGCAGGAGCTGCTGGCTGCTGCCCGTTCCCTCGGCACCGTGCGCGAGCTGGGACCGGTGCGCAAGCCGTTGACCGAGATCTTCCGCGAGGCACTCACCGCACCGGCTGTCGACGGCGAGAACCCGCCCCGCACCGAGGAGACCACACGATGACGACCACGAGCACGACTACCCGTCCCTCCGGCGCCACGCCCGACGCCTCCATGTCCGCCTGGGCCGAGATCCGGCTCGTGGCCGGGCGCGAGCTGCGCACCCAATTACTGAAGAAGTCAGCCGTCATCTCCCAGATCATCATGATGGTGCTGGTCGTGGCCGGCATCGTCGCCTACGGCTACTTCTCCGGCGGACAGGACGAGCCCTACCGGCTGGGTGTGACCGGGAGCAGCGCCACTGCGGTCCAGGCCCTCACTGACGCCGCCGGCTCTGAGCTCACGACCTCCTCTGGCCGGCCCGTCGAGATCGTGGACCTGACGGGCCAGGACCCGGCCACCACGCTGGGCGAGGACAGTGCGGACCAGGCCGGGCACGTCGACATGGTCCTGGACCTCGCTGCCGACCAGCCCGAGCTGATGGTCCAGGAGAAGGCGGACCAGGGTGTGGTGGCAGCGCTGAGCGCCCTCATCCAGCAGCGCGCGCTGGCCGACCAGGTCGCTGCCCTGGGTGGGGACCCCGCGGCGGTGAGCCAGGCGGTGGCTGAGGCAGCTCCGAGCGTGACGGTCCTGGACCCGCCGTCGAGCGACCGAGCGGACGCCGGGGTGCGCTACACGACCCTCATGATCGTCAACATCCTGCTCTTCATCGTCATCATGGGTGGAGGCCAGGTCATCGCCATGGGCGTGGTGGAGGAGAAGTCAAGCCGGATCGTGGAGATCCTCCTGGCCTGCGTGCGCCCGACCTCCCTGCTGGCCGGCAAGGTGATCGGGACGGGTCTGGCCGTCATCTCCTCCTACGCGCTTATCGCCGTCGTGGCCGCCGCGACCGCTGCCGTCATGGACGTCCTGCCGAACACGGACCTGCGTCTGGACTCGGTGGTGGCGGTCATGCTGGTGTGGATGGTCGTCGGTTTCGCGACCTTCGCGATCCTCTTCGGGGCCGCAGGCGCCCTGGTCAGCCGTCAGGAGGACATGGGCAACGTGACCATGCCGATCATGATGCTGGCGATGGTGCCCTACATGCTCTCCTTCGTCATGGCCATGGGCAGTCCCCAGTCGGTGGTGTGGCGGGTTCTGGCCTACATCCCGCCCTTCTCCGCCTTCCTCATGCCGGCACGCCTGACCTTCGGGTACTCCGACTGGGGTGAGCAGGCGATCGCGCTGGCGATCGCGCTGGCAGTCCTGCCCCTGCTGGTGCGCCTGGCCGCTCGCGTCTACACCCGGGCTGTGACCCGCATGGGCGCCAGGGTCCCGCTCAAGGAGGTGCTGGGACGCCGGGCCGCCTGATCCTGCGTCATCGCGCAGCCGGCGGTGCTGGTCAGCGCATGTGGGCCGTCCCAGTACTGCCGGGATGCCTCACTCAGCCAGCTCGGGGAACCAGATCGCGATCTCGCGCTCGGCTGACTCATCCGAGTCCGAGCCGTGGATGAGGTTCTCGATGGCGTCCGTGCCCCAGTCACGCCCCAGGTCCCCGCGGATCGTGCCAGGAGGCGCCGTCGTCGGGTCGGTCGGGCCGATCAAGGAACGCAGCCCCTCCACCACACGGTGCCCGCGAGCTACCACCGCCACGAGCGGACCGGAGGTCATGTACTCCACGATCGAGGGGTAGAAGGGCTTGTCCACGTGCTCGGCGTAGTGACGCTGGAGGATCTCAGGCGTGGCGATCTCACGGCGCAGCGCGATGAGGTCATACCCCTTGGCGTCGATACGGCGCAGGATCTCCCCGGTGAGGTGACGCTGGACGGCGTCAGGCTTGATAAGGATGAGGATGCGGCCCGGGGCCTCAGCCATGGCACTCCTTCGGTAGACGGTACGTATCTCCCGCTCCACCATGGCCCGGACAGGCCAGGAGGGGCGAGGTCGTGCTGCACGCTACACGAGGCAGCCAGCTCCCGGTAGCACCCTCGCGTCCCTCAGCGAGGGTCAGCTCTCCTGGTCCACGGCGGCCAGCGCGGTGTCCGCGGCAGCCTGGATGAGCAGCGCCGTCGAGCAGGCTCCGGGGTCCAGGTGCCCACGCGAGCGCTCCCCCAGGAAGGAGGCACGTCCCTTGCGCGCCTTGAGGGGCAAGGTCTCCTGCGCGCCCTCGTGCGCCGCCGTGGCCGCAGCCTGGAGGACCTCGACCGGGCCCTCGCCGCGATCGGCGGCCTGACGCGCCGCAGCCGCAGCGGGCTGCCAGGCGTCCAGCATCGTCTTGTCCCCAGCCTCGGCCCGTCCCCGCAGCCTCACGGCGTCAGCTGCCTCCTGGAGCATCTGCGCCACCTGCGCACCATCGACCTGCGCGCCGTCGACCGTGTGGGAGGCCCGCAGCATGGCCGTGCCCAGCAGCGGCCCGGCGGCACCGCCCACCGTGGTGATGAGCGAGGTCGCCACCAGCTGGAGCACCTCCCCAGCCGTCGTGGGAGCCTGCCCCGCAGCCGCGATCTCGTCCAGTCGCGCCACGGCAGCGTTGTACCCACGCTCCAGGTTCGCGCCGTGGTCGCCGTCGCCGATCGCTGTGTCCAGGGCGGTCAGGGCGTCGCGGTGCTCCTGCACCACGACGGCGCTGCGTCGTACCCACTGGATCGCCCACTCGGCGTCGAGGCTCATGCCATCTCCTTCTTCAGTTCGTCTCATGCGCACTCACGCGCACCACCCGTATGCTTGTTTAAGTCTCCCACGCCATTCCACCTGTGGCGAGGTCTGGGAGCCCACACCCGTCTCAGGCGCGGTGGAACAGCGCCCTGGCCTCAGCCGCCAGGACGACGGACCCGACGATGAGCACGCCTGAGGCCGTCATCGGAGCGTCAAAGCCCTCGGACAGCGCCACGGCCTGCTCGACGCCGGAACCCAGGTCCTCGGCCACGATGACACGGTCCTCGCCGTAGACCTCCCGCGCCACGGCGGCCAGGTCCTCGACCTCCATGGCCCGCGGAGAGTCCATGGGGACAACGACCACGGCGTCCGTCGCCGGCTCCAGGACGGAGAGGATCCCCTCGACGTCCTTGTCCGCCATCGCCCCGACCACGGCCACCAGGTGCTGGAAGCCGAAGGCCTCCTGCACGGCCGGGACCAAGGCGGACACGCCGTGCGGGTTGTGCCCGGCGTCCACGATCACGGTCGGCGAGGAGCGCAGCACCTCCAGGCGCCCGGGCGAGGTCGCCGCAGCGAACCCGTCCTGGACCACCCGGGCCGGCAGAGCCCGCCCGGCGAAGACCGCCTCCGCCGCGGCCAGGGCGAGCAGGGCGTTATGAGCCTGGTACTGCCCGTGCAGGGGGATGAAGACGTCCTCGTAGGTAGCTGCCGCCGTCTTGAGAGTGACCATCTGTCCCCCCACAGCCAGCGTGCGGTCCACCACCTGCAGCACTCCGGCGTCCGTGGCGTCCGGGTCTTCCTGCGTCCCCAGCTCGCGGCGCCACACCACGGCGTGGGCCGCAGCGGCCTCAGCGATGACCTCCTGGGCCTGGCGAGGCTGGGTGGAGGTGATGAGGGTGGCGCCATCCTTGATGATGCCGGCCTTGTTGGAGGCGATCTGCTCGATCGTGTCCCCCAGCCAGGCCTGGTGGTCACGGCCGATGGGCGTGATGACCTCGACGGCGGAGTCGACGACGTTGGTCGAGTCCCAGGTACCGCCCATGCCGACCTCGATCACCGCGACGTCCACCGGGTAGTCGGCGAAGGCCGCGAAGGCCATGACGGTCAGGACCTCGAAGAAGGACATCCTCGGGCCGCCGCTCGCCTGCGAGCGCTCGTCCACCATGGCGACGTAGGGGGCCACGTCCTCCCAGGCGGCGATGAAGCCCTCCTCGCTGATGGGCTCACCGTCCAGGCTGATGCGCTCGCGGATGGTGGCCAGGTGCGGGCTGGTGAACCGGCCGGTGCGCATCCCCGTGGCCGCCAGCAGCCGCTCGGTCATCCGCGCCGTCGAGGTCTTGCCGTTGGTGCCGGTGATGTGGACGACCGTGTAGGTGCGTTCGGGGTGGCCGATGATGTCGAGGACCGCCTCGACACGCTCCAGGGAGGGCTGGACCTTGTGCTCAGGGGCGCGAGAGAGGATCTCGGCCTCAACCTGGCGCATACGCGCCGAGACCTCGACGCCGTGGGCGGCTGCGCGCAGATCGGCCTGGTGCTGCTCGATCTCGCTGGCCAGCTCCTCACCCAGGTCGGTGGGATCATCCGCCTGCGGCAGGACCGGCTCCCACTGGTCCCACTGGTCCCAGTCGTCGCTGTCGTCCTCGTCGACCTCAGCGAGCAGGGCGTCGAGCTGGTCCAGGTCGCCGGAGCCCGTCGAACCCAGCATGTTGTGAGCCACCAGCTCACGCAGGGCCTGCAGGTCCTCTTCCTCCTGTGCCGCCTCGCGCTCGGCCTGCGAGATACCGGCCTCACGCACCTGCGCCAGGGTCAGGGACCCGTCCGGGCCTACCAGCGAGTCCTCCTCCTGCGCGGCCTCCAGGTAGGGCATCAGCGCGGGATCAATGCCCTCGATGCCGGCGATGCGCCCCTCGGCCTGGGCGGCGAGCTCCGCGCGCAGGGCCTCCAGGCCCTCACTGGGCCGGGCATCGCCGAAGACGGCGTCGACGACCTCCTCGCCCTCGGCGCCCTCAGGGATACCGAAGGCGGCTCCCGGGTGCTGGCCGGTGACGTCGTCGTGCGTGGTGGACATGCTGCGCTCCCCTGCTCGTGTGCGGACCTGGGCCAGCCTAGCCACCGCTGACCGCGCGGTGCTCACGCAGCCGTCCGCTCACGGTGAGACCGATGCGAGAGGGGTCACGCTGGAGGCCTGACGCCCCTGCCCAGCATGGGCGGCCGGGCGGGGCAGTCCGTATGATCCGATATATATAGACAGTGCGCCGCGTCGCCATGGCGAGGCGCAGGCAACAGGTACCGCCCCTGCGGGCCGTCACAGGCAAAGGAGTCACCCATGGACACCAGCACCGCTCCCCTCACCGAGCTTCCTCCCGTCGGCGCGTGGCTGAGCGACATGGACGGCGTGCTCGTGCGCGAGCACCGCGCCCTTCCCGGGGCCCAGGAGTTCCTCGACGCGCTGAAGGAGAGGGATCTGCCCTTCCTGGTGCTGACCAACAACTCGATCTTCACCAACCGTGACTTGTCCGCGCGCCTGGAGCGCTCGGGCCTGGAGATCCCCGAGGACCGGATCTGGACCTCGGCCAACGCCACGGCGGCCTTCCTGTCCCAGCAGTCGCCCCGTTCGTCCGCCTTCGTCATCGGTGAGGCCGGCCTGACCACCGCCCTGCACAACGCGGGCTACATCATGACGGACCAGGACCCGGAGTACGTGGTGCTGGGCGAGACCCGCAACTACTCCTTCAACGCGCTCACCCACGCGATCCGGCTCATCGAGAAGGGCGCCAAGTTCATCGCCACCAACCCTGATGTCACCGGCCCCTCTGACGAGGGCACGCTGCCGGCCACCGGGAGCGTGGCAGCGATGATCAAGGCCGCCACCGGCCGCTCGCCCTACTTCGTGGGCAAGCCGAACCCCGTCATGATCCGCGCGGGTCTGAACGCCATCGGCGCCCACTCCACCACGGCCGCGATGGTCGGTGACCGGATGGACACCGACGTGCGCGCCGGCGTCGAGGCGGGTCTGCGCACCTACCTGGTCCTGTCCGGCTCGACCTCGCGTGAACAGGTCTCGCTCTTCCCCTTCCGTCCCTTCGCCATCCACGACGGTATCGGCGACCTCATCGCCCACATCGAGGCCGGGGACTGACGGGGTCTCTCCCCCCCCCCACGAGACGGCGCCGCCACCTTCACACAGAGGGTGGCGGCGCCGTCGCGCTCAGCAGGTCTCAGGCCGTGGCGACCTCGGCGCTGGGCTGGCTGCCCTCCGGGCCGGTGACGAGGTCGATCGCCACGCAGCTGGTCTCAGCCTTGATGAGGTCGAGGTGGGCTCCTGTCCAGGCGTCCTTGTCCGCCGGGACCGTGAGGGTCAGGCGGGCCGGAGCGCCGATCTCCAGGTCGGCGGCCTTGCGCTCGTCCTGGACCAGGCGGATGAGGTCACGCGCCCAGCCCTCGGCCTCCAGCTGCTCGTCCAGGGCGGTGTCGAGCACGATGAAGGCGCCCGAGGCCAGCATCGTGGCAGACAGGGACTCGTCCTCGACGTCGATCCGGTTGGTCAGGGTGAAGGCTGAGTCCTCGGCCTCCAGCACCACCGCGGCGCTGTCCAGGACGACGGCGTCAAAACGCACGTCCCCGTCCTCGGTCAGCGTCCACTCCCCTGCCTTGACGGCGGCGAAGAGCTTAGAGGTGAGCTTGCGGACCTCAGGGGCGAAGGCACGCGGGTTGAGGGTGAGCACCTGCTCCACGTGGTAGCCGGCGTCGGCCGCGTCCAGGATGCGCACCTCCTTGACGTTGACCTCCTCGGCGATCAGCGAGCGGAAGGGAGCCAGACCCGCCGGGTCCGAGGTGGCGATGGTCAGCGTGCGCAGCGGCTGACGCACGCGCAGCTTCTCCGCCTTGCGCAGGCTCAGCGCCGCCGAGACCGCGTCACGGGCCTCGTCCATGGCAGTGACCAGCGCCTGGTCGGCCACGTGGGCGGGCAGGACGGGCCAGTCGGTCAGGTGCACCGAGCGCCCGCCGGTCAGTCCACGCCAGATCTCCTCGCTCACCAGCGGAGCCAGCGGCGCCATGACCTCGGTGAGCACCCGCAGCACGGTGGCCAGAGTGTCGAAGGCCGGGCGCCACACCTGCTCCTCGGCGTCGGAGAAGCGCGAGCGGGAGGTGCGCAGGTACCAGTTGGTCAGCACGTCGATGAACTCACGCACGCTGGCGGTGGCACCGGTGACGTCGTAGGCGCTCATCTGGGTGCGCACCGTGTCCGCCAGGTCCTTGACGCGGGCCAGGACGTAGCGGTCCATGACCGCCAGGCTTCCGCGCGGGCCAAACAGGGAGGGGTCCGTCAGGTCCAGGCCGTCACTGACGTACCCCTGGCCGCCATTGACCTTGCCGGCGTAGAGGGTGAAGAAGTACCAGGTGTTCCACAGCGGCAGGAGAACCTGACGCACGGTGTCACGGATGGCCTGGTCCGTCACGGAGAGGTTGCCTCCGCGCACCACCGGACTGGACAGCAGGAACCAGCGCATCGCGTCGGCACCGTCGCGGTCGAAGACCATGTTGACGTCCGGGTAGTTGCGCAGGGACTTGCTCATCTTCTGCCCGTCCTCACCCAGCAGGATGCCGTGGGAGACCACGGAGGTGAAGGCAGGACGGTCGAACAAGGCGGTAGCCAGCACGTGGAGGAGGTAGAACCAGCCGCGGGTCTGGCCGATGTACTCCACGATGAAGTCCCCGGGGTTGTGGGACTCGAACCACTCGACGTTCTCGAAGGGGTAATGCACCTGGGCGTAGGGCATCGAGCCGGACTCGAACCAGCAGTCCATGACGTCGGGGATACGGCGCATCATCGACTTGCCGGTCGGGTCGTCCGGGTTGGGACGCACCAGCTCGTCGATGGCGGGGCGGTGCAGGTCGGTGACCTTGACACCGAAGTCGCGCTCGAGCTCAGCGAAGGAGCCGTAGACGTCGCGCCGCGGGTAGGCCGGGTCGTCGGACTCCCACACGGGGATCGGGGCGCCCCAGAACCGGTTGCGCGAGATCGACCAGTCGCGCGCACCCGCCAGCCAGTTGCCGAAGATGCCGTCCTTGATGTGGGACGGGGTCCAGGTGATCTGCTGGTTGAGCTCGATCATACGGTCACGGAACTTGGTCACGGCCACGAACCAGGAGGACACGGCCTTATAGATCAGCGGCTTACGGCAGCGCCAGCAGTGCGGGTAGCTGTGGACGTAGCTCTTCTGCTGGACCAGGACGGCACGCTTGGCCTCCTCACGCCGGGCCATGGGGCCCGAGGCGTCACGCAGGTCCACCGTGATCGGCTTGTTGGCCTCGAAGACCTGCAGGCCCTGGTAGTCATGGACCTCGGAGGTGAAGCAGCCGCCGTCGTCCACCGGCAGGACGGGAGCGATCCCGGCCTCCTGGCACACGAACATGTCATCCTCACCGAAAGCCGGAGCGATGTGGACCAGGCCGGTACCGTCCTCGGTGGTGACGTAGTCGCCGGAGATGATGGTCCAGCCCTTGGGGCCGGGGGCCGCGCCCTCGGCACGGTGCCCGGCGTCGTCGTAGTAGTCGAAGATCGGGTGGTAACGCCGCCCCACCAGCTCCCTGCCCTTCAGGCGTGCGAGGATCTCGGGCTCCTCGCCCAGCTCCTTGGCGTAGGCGCCCAGGCGAGCCTCGCCGAGGACCACGTCCGCTCCGGCAACCGGGGAGTCGAGGTCCTCGGGAACGTGGACGATGACATAGTCGATGTCGGGGCCGGCGGCCACGGCCTCGTTGGAGGGCAGGGTCCACGGCGTCGTCGTCCAGATCAGGGCCAGCTCGGGGGTGGTGGCGCCCTCACGCAGCGGCTCCTCCAGGCGCAGGCCCACCGTGACCGTGTTGTCCTGACGGTCCTGGTAGACGTCGTCATCCATCTTGAGCTCGTGGTTGCTCAGCGGCGTGCGGTCGTGCCAGCAGTAGGGCAGGACGCGGTAGCCCTGGTAGGCCAGGCCCTTGTCATACAGGGTCTTGAAGGCCCAGATGACCGACTCCATGTAGTCGGGGTTGAGCGTCTTGTAGTCGTTGTCGAAGTCGACCCAGCGCGCCTGGCGGGTGACGTAGCCCTCCCACTCATGGGTGTAGCGCAGCACCGAGGAGCGGCAGGCCTCGTTGAAGGCCTTGATGCCGATGCCGCCGGGGCGGGTGATCTCGGAGACGTCGTCGATGCCGAGCTCGCGCTGGGCCTCCAGCTCGGCGGGCAGGCCGTGGGTGTCCCAGCCGAAGCGGCGCTCCACGCGCTTGCCCATCTGGGTCTGGAAACGACCGACGGCGTCCTTGACGTAGCCGGTCAGCAGGTGACCGTAGTGGGGCAGGCCGTTGGCGAAGGGCGGGCCGTCGTAGAAGACAAACTCGTTGGAGTGGCCGTTGTCGTCGTAGGCGGGGCGGAAGTCAACCGACTCCTTGAAGGTGCCGTCCTGCTTCCAGTAGGCCAGGACCTCCTCCTCCATCTGCGGGAAGGAGGGCGAGGGGGACACGCCGGCCCCGTCGCGGTGCAGGGGGTAGGCGGCCGGGTGGAAGGACTGGCCGGTGTGGGTGGTGGCCTGGGCGTCAGCCATGGGGTGCCTCGCGTCGTGCTCGTGAACAACCGTGTCTCACGAGGACGACGCCGCACCTCCCTCGTGCCCTGGCAGGCCGAGGGCGGGCGGTACCGCGGTACCACCTCGCTTGCCGCGCACGAGGCGCGACCGCTCCTTGGGAGGCTGTACGGGCCTCACCCGCCCGGGTCTAGTGAGGCTGACGGCGGCGCGTGCGCGACGTCGTCGGCCCGTTCTTCCGGGAGGCTCGCCGGTGATACCCGCAGGCCGTGAGGCTGCGGCCGGGTCAGTGCCTGATTGGCGCCGAGTGTATCCGGGCGGGCCTGGCAGGCACCAGCCTGGGCGGCACACCAGGAGCGTCAACCTCGCCACACTGCCCTAGCGCGCCACGGGCTCGCGGTTACCCAGGCGTACCTTCTCCACCTTCTTCTCCGTCTCGAAGTCCGATTCCTTGAAACCGAAGAAGTACGTGCACACGAAGGACACGACCAGAGTGACCACCGAGGCGATCCAGAAGCCGGTGAAGGAGGAGTTAAGCCCCTCGGGGTTGACGAAGGAGGGGAAGCCGACGAAGGCGCCGATGAAGCCCCACATGTTGACGTCGAAGAGCCCAGTGAGCAGGCCGCCCACGGCTCCACCGATCGAGGCGGTGATGAAGACCCGGCCGTACTTGAGGTTGAGGCCGTACATGGCCGGCTCGGTCACCCCGCACATCGCCGAGATCGTGGCAGGTCCTGCCAGGCGCTTGACCCGTACGTTCTTGGCATTGATCCAGATCGCCAGCGCCCCACCGCCCTGGGCGATCATGGACACCGAGACGATGGCGTTGAGCGGCGAGTATCCCGGGTCGGCGATCTGCTGGGAGATGATAGGGATGACGGCCCAGTGCAGGCCGAAGATGACCAGGCACTGGTACAGGCCACCGATGACGAAGCCCGCCACTGGGTAGGACAGGGAGAGCACCCAGGTCATGCCAGAGGCGATGGCTCCCGAGATCGTCATGACGATCGGGCCGAAGACCACGAGCACGAGGGCGGAGACGATGAAGATCTCCAGCAGCGGGGCAAAGATCGATCGCACGACGGCGGGGATGACCTTCTTCAGCCAGGGCTCGATGCGCGAGGCCAGCCAGGCTGCCACGATGATCGGGAAGATGGAGTAGGCGTAGGCGTTGCCCTCCGGCAGCGCCACGGGCAGGCCGAAGAAGTCAGAGTTGAAGACGGTACGTCCGATCTGAGCGGTGACGGTGTGGCCCTCGGTGGCCGGGTTGGACATGGCCACAACGCTGGGATAGGTCAGCACCCCACCGATGATCGCCACGATGATGGGGTCCGCCCCCAGGCGGCGGGCCGCGGTGAAGCCGATGATGATGGGCAGGAAGTAGAACATCGACGAGCTCATGGCGTCGATGAAGGTGTAGGTCGGGGTCCCGGAGTCCACCACGTCGAGCTGGGTGAGCAGGGCCAGGATGCCCTTGAGGATGCCGGAGGCCGCCAGGACGCCGATGACCGGGATCATGGAGCCGGTGATGACACCGATGAGGCTGGAGAAACCGTACTCCCCGGACATCGGACGCCCGTCCTGATCCACCGGCCCGAAGGGAGCCCGTGCCGGTCCACCGAACTTGCTCACCCAGTTAGTGGGCAGCGAGCCGTCAGCCTTGGCGGGACGGATGTAGAAGTAGTCGCGGTAGCGCTGGTGGCCTGCAAGCGCGGCCTGGAACCAGGCGTGCTGGGTGGAGACGTGGTTGAGGACCATGTCGAGCATGGGGCTGATGCCGTGCGCCGCCAGCGCCTGGGTCAGAGCGTCAAAGTCCTCCATCGCACCCATGGCCGGGTCGATGGCCCGGTAGTCGGCGATGTCATAGCCGTTGTTCCGCCCCGGTGAGGGGTAGAAGGAGTTGAGCCAGACGTAGTCCACCCCGAGGGAGGCGATATAGGGGACCTTCTCGATCACCCCTCGCAGGTCCCCGACGCCGTCGCCGTCGGTGTCCCGGTAGGACTTGGGGTAGACCTGGTAGACGACGGCGTCGTGGAAGCCGTGCTGGGCTCTCATGCCACTCCTCACTTACGCAATCTGGACTCAGCGTGTGATTGAGTACGCACCGTTGACGACGGTTGCGCAAGCCCCGCCAGCTCGGCTCAGGTAGGCGTAGGCAGGATCAGGCTGACTCAGACAACGTCCTGGCCGGTCCCCACGATCCCGGTCCCGGCCGCAGAGTCGGAGGTGGAGCCAGAGCCCTCATCCTGAAGGACTCCGCTGCCACCTGATGATCCACCCTCATCGCCCGAGTCCTGCGAGTCAGAGCCCTGCGAGCCCGAGTCAGGCGTGGTCCGCCCTGCCTGTCCAGATCCGTCCTGCCCCTGCTGCCCCGAGGCTCCGGGCCCCTGGCCGCCCATGCCACCAGGGCCACCCTGGCCGCCGCCACCAGGTCCGCCCTGGCCACCCGGTCCGGCAAACGAGCCCTGCTCCGGCTCCCCGTCAGAGCCCACCAGGGCATGGGTACCCCAGCCCAGTCCGAAGGAGGCTGCAACCACCGCGACACTGGCGGCCACGCGCACCGACAGACGGCGGTACCACGGTTTCCGAGCAGCCGCCGCCTCAGCGGCCACCAGACCGAGCAGGCCATCGGCGCCAGCCACAGGCTGAGCAGGGGTGAGGTGGGAGGACGCGCCATCGCGCTGCAGCGTCGGCGCCTGCTCGCCACCCTCGGGCTGCTTCGGTTCCCCAGCCGTGGGCAGCGTGGCCGTCACCTGCTGATACTGGACAGCACTGCCTTGCGGGGATGCGTCGTCGTGCGCCGGAAGGCTGCCGGTGGGCTCGTCGTGGCCGCTCATGAGTCTCCTCTCGGGATCCCCTCCACTCCTGTGGAGTTACCCCCGAGACTACGAGCGTCCCCTCATTGCCTTCTGACTAGTTCTTATGACCTTTCTGTGACCCTGATGGGCTCACAGTGTCCGCGCGACGACGGTGTTGGAAGCCTGCGCTCGCGGCCGGACGATGAGGGAGTCAATGTTGACGTGGGCCGGTCGCTCCAGGGTCCACACCACGCACTCAGCCACGTCCTCGGCACTCAGCGGCGCCTGGACACCGGCATAGACCGCCTCCGCCCTGGCCCGGTCACCATGGAAGCGGTTAAGGGAGAACTCCTCGGTCGCCACCATGCCCGGAGCAACCTCGATGACGCGCACCGGCTCCCCCACCAGCTCCAGACGCAGGGTGTTGGCGATGATGCGCTCGGCGTGCTTGGCCGCGACGTAGCCGGCGCCTCCCGGGTAGGTGTCATGGGCAGCGGTCGAGGTCAGGAACAGCACATCCCCTCCACGCTCACGCAGACCGGGCAGGAAGGCCTGAGTCACCGCGAGCGCGCCGAGCACGTTGCGCTCGTACATCGCGGCCCACTCCCCTGCCTTCCCGTCAGCCACCGAGTCCGTCCCCAGGGCGCCACCGGCGTTGTTGACGACGGCGTCAACCGGGCCGCCCGCCAGCACCTCGCGTGCCAGGCGAGCGACGTCGTCGGGCTCCTGCAGGTCCGCTGCCACCCAGCCGCAGCCGGTCTCGTCAGCCAGTGCCTGGAGGCGCTCAGCCCGCCGAGCGGTGGCGACCACCTCCCAACCGTGACGGCGCAGGAGACGGACGGTGGCTGCTCCGATCCCGGTGGAGGCTCCGGTGACGACGGCGCGGCGGACGGGGGCGGTGGAGGTGGTAGTCATAGGAGCATTCTCCCGCCGCGCCGCCCCTGCGCGATAGTGTGAGGCCATGCACGTCGACGACGCCGCGCCATCTGCACTGCCGGGTACCGCCACTGCGGCTCCGGGCCACTCCAGGCAGGAACCCGGCTGGGTCCGGCACGCCATCGCCTGGCACGTCTACCCGCTGGGCGCCGTCGGCGCCGAGCCGCTGTGTCCGCCTGGAGACCCGCAGGACCCTGACTCGTCGGCCGGGTTGGTGGCCGATGAGCACCGCCTGGCGCGGCTCGTGCCCTGGCTGGACCACCTCATCACCCTGGGCGCCAATGTCCTGCTGCTCGGGCCGGTCTTCCACTCCATGTCCCACGGCTACGACACGGTTGACTACTACCACGTCGACCCCAGGCTGGGCACCAACGAGGACCTGAAAGTCCTCATCGACCAGGCCCATGCGCGCGGCATCAGGGTGGTCCTCGACGGCGTCTTCAACCACACCGGGATCGAGCACCCTTCCTTCGCCGGTCTGGCTCAGAGCGGCCCACGCTCGCCCGAGGCAGGGATGTACCGGCTTTCCTGGCCTGAGGGGAGCTGGGCGCCGGGCGCCGCCCCCAGTGACTACGCTCGCTTCGAGGGGCAGGAATGGCTGCCCGAGCTGGACCACACCAGCCCTGACGTGGTGGAGATGGTCAGCGAGGTGATGGAGCACTGGTGCGCTCTTGGGGTGGACGGGTGGCGGCTGGACGCTGCCTACGCCGTCCCGCCAGCCTTCTGGACCCAGGTCCTGCCCCGACTGCGCTCGCGCTTTCCTGAGGTGTATGTCTTCGGCGAGGTGATCCACGGCGACTACGCCCAGGTGGTCACGGACTCCGGCATGGACTCGGTTACCCAGTACGAGCTGTGGCAAGCGGTCTGGCACGGCCTGGCTGAGGAGAACTTCTACGAGCTCGACTGGTGCCTGGGCCGCCACGCCCACCTCCTGCCCGTCTTCGTGCCGGTCACCTTCCTCGGCAACCACGACACCACGCGCATCGCCAGCGCACTGGGCTGCCGTCCCGGTGGGGCGCGCCGGCTCGCCCACGCCGTCGCCCTGCTCATGACGCTGCCTGGCACGCCCGTTATCTACTACGGGGACGAGGAAGGGCTCGAGGGGGTCAAGGAGGAGAGGCTGGGAGGCGACGACGCGGTGCGCCCTGCGCTGCCGGCCGAGCCCTGGTCACGTCAGCCAGCCCTGCCCACCGGCCAGCGCCCAGGGGCTGAGGTTGAGGACCTCTACCGCCAGCTCATCGCGCTGCGCCGTCGCCTGTCCTGGCTCCATGACGCCGAGGTCACCACCGTGCACCTGGACAACCGGCTCCTCAGCCTCAGGCTGGCCCCCAGAGCCAAGGAGCCGGGAGGTCAGGATGCCGGCACCTCACCGACCTCGGTGGTCCTGGCCTTGTCCCTGGAGGAGCACGAGGCCTGGCTGCCCACCCGCGGCGCGCACACGGTCCTGGCCACGGACCGTCAAGCACCCGCCCCGCGCGCCGAGCGCGACGGCGTCGTCCTGCCACCGTGCGGATGGGCGGTGCTGGGCTGACCGGGCAGCATGCCCCGCCGTCGTCCCTGGTATCTCAGTTCAGCATCCCGAACAGGTCCTTGGGGTCGCTGGGCGCGGCGACGAGGTCGATCTCCTCGTAGAAGCGCTCTCCTCCCTGCTGCTTGAGGCAGTCCTCCAGGAAGACCAGGCCCGTGAAGTCCTCGACCGCGAAGCCGACGCCGTCGTAGACCGTGACCTGCTCGACGCTCGTGCGCCCTGGCTGAGCGCCTGCCAGCACCTCCCACAGCTCGGTGACCGGGTAGTGCGCCGGCTTGGCCTGGATCTCCCCCTCGATCCGGGTCTGCGGGGTGTGCTCGGTGAAGACCGGGCCCATGTCCAGGATGCCGGGGTCGAGCTCGGTCTTGCCCGGGCAGTCGCCCCCGATGGCGTTGAGGTGGACGCCGGGGCGGATGTCGTGGCGGGACAGGACCTGAGCGTTGCGCTTGTCCGCGGTACAGGTGGTGATGATGTCCGCCCCGGCCACGGCTTGGGAAGCCGAGTCGGCGATCTCGACCTCGATGTCGTAGGCGGCGAGGTTGCGGCGCAGCTTCTGGCTGGCCGCCGGGTCGACGTCGTAGACGCTCACCCGCTCGATCGGCCGCACGGCCCGGTTGGCCAGCACCTGGAACTCCGACTGCGAGCCGGCACCGATGAGGGCCAGGTGGCGCGAGTCCTGCCGGGCCAGCAGGCGGGTGACCATCCCAGAGGTTGCTGCGGTACGCAGGGCGGTGAGCAGAGTCATCTCCGCCAGCAGCCGCGGGTAGCCATTGTGGACGTCAGCCAGGACGCCGAAGGCGGTGACCGTCTGATATCCCCGAGCGGGGTTGGAAGGGTGGACGTTGACGAACTTGAAGGCGTAGGTCTGCCCGTCGCTGGTGGGCATGAGCTCGATGACGCCGATCTCGGAGTGCGAGGCCACACGCGGACGAAGCTCAAAGCTGTCCCACCGCCTGAAGTCCTTCTCCATCGCTTCGATCATGCCGGCCAGCAAGGTCTGCGGCCCGGTCTGCCTCATCCAACGAACCATGTGGGGAACGTCGACGAATCGCATCGTTACTCCTTGGAGCCACGGTCACCGCTGTCGCCCTCGCCCTCGTTGGCACCGACGAGCTGACCGTCATCTCGACTGTACGGGCCGGTGACCAAGCAGGCAACGTCTTTGACGGAGCTGATCTACTAGCCTGGCCGCATGACGACTTTTGGCTTCATCGGTGCGGGCAACATGGCGGGCGCGATCGTGCGTGGGGCGGTGGCAGCAGGCCTGACCCGCCGCGCTGACAAGGGCGGGGCGGGCCACCGAGTCCTGGTGACCTCTGCCCACGGCTCGGCGGCCCGGTTGGCGCAGCAGACCGGCGCTGAGCTCGTGGCGCAGGCCAGCGCGCTGGTCCAGGAGTCGGACGTCGTCGTCCTGGCCGTCAAGCCGCATGTGATCCCCGGAGTCCTGGAAGAGCTCAGTCAGGAGCTCGCAGCGAGCAAGCCCCTCGTGGTCTCCATCGCGGCGGGACTGAGCCTGGAGAAGCTGGAGGCGATGCTGCCCGCGGGCACCCGCGTGGTGCGAGCGATGCCGAATATGGCGGCAGCGGTGGGCGAGTCCATGACGGCGCTGGCGGCCGGGAGCGCAGCCGGCCAGGAGGATCTGGACATCGTCGAGGAGCTCATGGCGGCCGTCGGACGCACAGTGGTGCTTGCGGAGAAGGACTTCTCCGCCTTTATCGGGCTGGCTGGCTCCTCCCCCGCCTTCGTCTTCACCTTTATTGACGCCCTGGCACGTGCCGGCGTGCTGGGTGGGATCCCCAAGGCCCAGGCTGTCGAGATCGTCGCGCAAGCGGTGGCGGGCTCAGCCCGCACGGTCCAGGCGGAGGCGGAGCGGCGCGAGCGCGGCGAGGCAGGGCGGACGCCCGCCGACCTCGTTGACGCCGTGTGCTCGCCAGGCGGGACCACTGTGGCCGGGGTGGTCGCGATGGAGCAGGCAGGCTTCTCCTGCGCAGTCATTGAGGCCTTCCGTGCCACCGTGGCCCGGGACCGGGAGCTCGGGGCCTAGCCCTCCACCCGCATCAAGACCGCATCAAGACCGGGGTTTCCTGTGTGCAACCGGGGGCTACGCACCGTCTAGCCCCCGGTTCAGAACGCCACATCGCAGTGGCCCACCCAGCCCGTTTCTCTATCGTCGTTCCCACTTGCATTATGCAGACACCTTGCTAAACTCCCTTTCATTAAAGATGTGGTGCGGACCACTGACGTCACGCCACAAGAAAGGGCTCAAAGATGAGCACTCGCACCTCCTCAGATCAGCGAATTCGTCGGCGTACGGACGGACACTGCACCAGGGTCGACGCCGTCCTGGCAGCACTACGGCGCCACCAGACAACGACAGTCTCGCTCCTCGCTCAGGAGACCGGATACTCCCGCCCGACTGTCACCGCCACCCTTGACGAACTGTGCGCTAACAGCCTTGCCGAAGAAGCCTCACTCAGCGACCAGGGGGTAGGACGGCCCGCAACCTCTTGGCGCATCCGCCCAGATGCAGGAATCATCATCGGCGTCGACCTACTAGCCACCTCAATGCTCCTGGTTGTGGTCAACCTGCGAGGAGAGGTTCTCCTCGCCCACCAGTACACCCTGGACACCGACAATGCCGACCGCCGCCTGTCTCAGCTGAGCTCGTTCATCCACGAGGCTGCCCAGGCCCAGCAGGACTCAGGACGACTACTAGCGGTAGGCGTCTCAGCAACCGGCGTCGTCGACCCAGACGGCTCCATCGTCGCTTCTGACTTTGTCCCGGTGTGGTCCGGTTTTCCTCTTGCCGAACGCCTGGCCCAGGCTCTGGGCGTACAGGTCATAGTCGAGAACGACATCAATATGGCCGCCTTCGGCGAGTACACGTTGCGATACCAAGAACACCGGGTTGAAGCAGACTCGTGCCTGTTTCTGGTCCAGTTCACCCGGGGGCCCCGCACGGGGCTCATCCTCGACGGCCAGGTCCACCGCGGACGTCGTTGGAAAGCTGGAGAGATCTCCGAGCTCATCGATCTACGCACCGGCGACGAGCCAGATGAGGAGTGGATGTCGCGTACGGCCTTGGCCATCGCCACGGTCTCGGCAGTCCTCGATCCAGACATCGTCGTGCTCTCCGCCTCCAACGCCCATATGCGAGACGCCATCCTCCAAGTCATCCAGCGCCTAGACGATCTCCAGGGCAAGAACGGCTCACGAATCCGCCTAGAGCTAGCGGAGCTGGAGGGAGCCGGTTCTGTCATCGGCGCTATCCACACGGCGCTGGCAGCAGCAGGCACTATCCTGACCGGAGTCCTTTCTCCGACCCCTGTACATCTCACCGGTACCGCCAGCATCACGGCAGCCTCTATGAAGGGATCTCACAGTGTCATGAACCTGTTCCAATCGTCCAGCAAGCCAGAGACCTTACGCGCAGGCATCGTTGGCGTCGGCGCGCGCTCACGTTTTGCCCTAGCTTGCGAACGCCCAGAGAACAACGCGCACATCACCGCAGTGTGTGATCCCCACCCACTCGTGCGTGAGCGCGTGCGTGAGCGCCTTCGACGCGATCCGGACTCGCTATCGGTCACCAGCAGCGTCGAAGAACTCGTCAAGACCGGCATCGACATCGCCTTTGTCACCTCCCCTGACGACACCCACGCCTCGGTCACCTGCGACCTGCTCGAAGCAGGTATCCCGGTCTACCTGGAAAAGCCACTAGCCATCGATCTCGAGGGAGCCACCCGGATCCTCCAGACCGCCTATCGCACAGGCACAGGTCTGTACGTCGGACACAACATGCGGCACATGAACGTCGTGCGGTCCATGCGTGACATCATCCGCTCCGGCCGTATCGGCGAGGTCAAGGCCATATGGTGCCGCCACTTCGTCGGCCACGGCGGGGACTACTACTTCAAGGACTGGCACGCCGAACGAAGTCACGTCGGTGGTCTGCTGCTGCAGAAGGCCGCCCACGATATCGATGTCATGCACTGGCTCGCCGACTCTCACACAACCGAGGTAGTGGCTATGGGAGGCCTGACCCTCTACGACCAGGTCGCCAGCAGGGCGGACAACTCTGATGAGCTGATGAGCGACTGGTTCGCCACCAGCCACTGGCCTCCTCTCGCCCAGGAGCGGCTCAACCCGACCATCGACGTCGAAGACCTGTCGATGATGCTGATGCGTATGGAGTCCGGCGTCTACGCCTCCTACCAGCAGTGCCACTACACACCCGACTACTGGCGCAACTACACCGTGATCGGCACCGAGGGCCGGATCGAGAACTTCGGCGACGGCGAGGGCGGGCTCATCCGGCTATGGGCTTCGCGCTCGGACTACTCCCCTGACGGGGACACTTCCTTCCCCATCCTGGGAGATGCCGGCGGCCATAGCGATGCTGATGTCCTCACGGTCACCGAATTCATCCGATTCGTGCGCGATGGAGCGCCGACGGATACCTCACCGTTAGGCGCCTGGTACGCCGTCGCTGCAGGCATTCAGGCCACCGATTCCCTACGCCACGGGTCGCGCCCCGAGCAGATTCCACCCCTCCCTGACGACCTCATCAACTACTTCAACAACAACCAGCGCAAGCAGTCGTGAGCCTCCTGCCCACGACCTCATCACAGAACAAAGGAGTTCACCATGCGCACCATCTCCCGTCGCACCGCACTGGCCAGCGGCCTGGCAACCGGAGTCGCCCTCACCCTGGCTGCCTGTGGAGGAGGCGAGGACTCGGGCGGCTCTGACGGCAAGATCACGGGCAACCTAACCTTCTCCTTTTGGGACCAGAACCAGAAGGTGGCCATCGACCAGCACATCGCAGAGTTCGTCAAACTCCACCCCGAGGTCAGCATTACAACCTCGATCACGCCCTATTCACAGTACTGGACCAAGCTGCAGACCCAGGCCGAGGGGGACAATCTCCCAGATCTGTTCTGGATGAATGGTCCGCATATCGAGCTTTACGCATCCAACGGAATGCTGGAACCCCTGGACGACCTGGCTGATGTCTCATGGGACAACTACCCGCAGGCGTTGGTGGACCTCTACACGGTAGAGGACAAGCACTACGGCGTCCCCAAGGACTACGACACCGTCGCTGTGTTCTATAACAAGAAGCTCTTCGATGCCGCTGGGGTGGCCTACCCCCAGGAGGACTGGACCTGGGAGGACTTCACAACGACGGCGAACACCATCTCGACTGCTCTGAAGGACGACGGTGTCTACGGCGTTGCCACCGGCCTGGCTGGAGGACAGGAGGGCTGGTACAACACCGTCCATCAAGCAGGCGGCTTCATCATTGAGGATGGCAAGTCCGGCTACGACCACGATGCGTCGATCAAGGGGATCGAGTTCTGGAAAGAGCTCATCGCCTCAGGCGCCAGCCCGTCCCTGGAAGCGATGGCGGATACCAAGCCCAACGTCATGTTCGAGTCCGAGAAGGCAGCCATGATCTGGTCCGGAACCTGGATCGTCTCCGAGTTCGCCGAGAAACTGCCGAACAAGGACCACGTGGACATCGCGCCCCTGCCCAAGGGCGAGCAGCGCGCCTCGGTCATCCACGGTCTGACCACGGTCGTGGCAGCTGGCTCAGAGAACAAGGCGGCCGCCAAGGCTTTCGTCTCCTTCCTGGCACAGAAGGAGCAGCATCTGAGGGAAGCTGAACTAGGCATCGCCAACCCCGCCTTCAACGGCACACAGGAGACCTTCCAAGACTCCCAGCCTCAGTGGAACATGAAGGCATTTGCTGAAGCGGCCACTGACTATGCCGTGCCCTACCCGGTATCCAGGAACACCCAGGTGTGGAACGACTTCGAGGAGCAGCTCCTGCCTGATGCCTTCTCTGGCAAGCGGGACGTGTCTGAGGTCTGCAAGGAGCTCGCCGCCAAGATGAACGAAGCGCTGCAGTCGGAGTAACCCCATGCAGCGATCTCCCGAGCGGACCAGGACCAGGCCGCGCGGTCGGATCCACCTCGCTGAGGCGAGGACCGGAGCGCTATTCGTGCTTCCGGTCCTCGCCGGCGTGGCGGTGTTCTACCTCTACCCGATCCTGAAGAACTTCTATTCCTCTTTCACCCAGCCCAATGTCTTTGGCACCTCTTCCAAATTCGTCGGACTGGCTAACTACGAGAAGCTGGCGACCGACTCCGCCTTTGGCAACGCCACTGTCAACACCCTGACCTACACCGTGGTCCTCATGCTGGGGATCCCGATCGCAGTGATATTTGCGTCGCTGATCTCCAGGCCAGGGCTGCGCTTCGCCAAGCTCTATCGGATTGCTTTCTTCATGCCTTACATCGCAATGCCTACAGCAATCGCACTGGTATGGCGTCTGATGTTTAATGGGGACTTCGGAATTATCAATCAGGCCCTACGGAGCATTGGTATCTCTGATCCGCCCTACTGGACCTCCACACCCGGTTTTGCCATCGTGGCAGTGTCAATCGTAGGGATGTGGTCTTCCATTGGATTCAACATGATCATCCTGTCAGCCGGTCTGCAGGCAATTCCCTCCGAGCTCTACGAGGCAGCCTCGATCGATGGCGCCTCCCACTGGCGCCAGTTCCGTTCCATTACCGTCCCACTCCTCACTCCATCTATCTTCTTCCTCACGGTTATTCAGGCAATCAACGGGTTCCAGGTCTTCGACCTTCTCTTCGCCATGATGGGCTCAAACAATCCCGCTATGCCCCATACCCGCACCTTTGTCTACCTCTTCTACAACGAGGCCTTCATGGTCAACCACAAGGGGTATGCCGCGGCGATCGCGATGGCCATCCTGCTCGTCGTTGGAATCCTGACCGCGCTCCAGTTCAAGCTACAGAAGAAGTGGGTGCAGTATCTTGCCTAATCTGCCACTCAAGAAGGGCGCATTGACTCCCACCCGCAGGGTCAAGCGCAATGACACCTGGGCTCATATCGCACTGTGTCTGGCCTCGATCGTCATGGTCTTTCCCTTTATTTGGCAATTGATCATGTCGATCTCCACCAACTTTGAGATCCAAGCGGTTCCGGTCCGGTTCTTCCCGGAGACGCCGCAGTGGCACAACTACGTGGACGTCTTTACCAAGCTACCTTTCCTCAACCAGCTCGGAGTGTCCGTCCTGATCACAGTGATCCGTACCCTCGGCCAACTTATCCTGTGCTCGTTGGCCGGTTATGCCTTCGCCCGTCTGCGGTTTCCCTTTAAGGGAGCCATCCTTGCCCTCATCTTGGCCATCCTCATGGTGCCAGGCCAGGTCTACCTGATCCCGCAGTACCAGATCATCCAGGACCTCCATCTGCTGGAGACCCCCTGGGGCGTAGCACTGCCGGGTATCTTCTCTGCCTTCGGTACCTTCCTGATGCGTCAGTCCTTCATGTCACTGCCGCGTGAGCTGGAAGAGTCAGCACGTCTGGACGGGGCTTCCCCCTTCCAGACCTTCTGGAAGGTCATGCTGCCTCTGGCCCGCCCCGGCCTGTCCGCAGTTGCCATTACCACCGTCCTCTGGTCCTGGAATGACCTGCTGTGGCCTTTAGTTGTCACTACTCGTGAGACCTCGATGCCACTGAGCGCTGGAATTGCCACGCTGGCCGGCCGGACCCAGGTCGACTACTCGGTCATGATGGCGGCCTCGGTAATGGCCATGGCACCCGTTCTCATTCTGTTCCTCCTGCTGCAAAAGCGCGTCGTCGAGGGACTCGCCTTCTCTGGAATGAAAGGTTAATTCTCGTGATCTCTCTTGGAATCATTGGCACAGGCGGTATCGCCCGTGCCCATGCGCCGGGCTGGCTCGCCCACGCCCAAGCGATCTACCTGTACTCGCTTGAGGGTGCCGAGGAGTTCGCCCGTGAGCTGGAGCAGATGCAGGAGCGCAATCCTGGTCTGACCGGAGGACGGCACGTACCGATCCAGGTCTGCTCGCAACTGCCTGAGATGCTTGAGAGTGTGGAGGCCGTTGATATCTGTACACCCACGGACACCCACGCAGAGCTCGCTCGACAGGCGTTGGAGGCAGGACTCGATGTCCTGTGCGAGAAGCCGTTGGCGCGCACGCTAGACCAGGCTGAAGAGATCGCGTCCCTCGCTCATTCATGTCACCGCACGCTCTATCCCGCACACGTGGTGCGATTCTTCCCGGCCTACGTGCAGGCCAAGAAGGCGGTCGAGCGTGGTGAGATCGGGCAGCTGGCCGTCTGCAGGTTCCGTCGGGCTGGTTCTTACCCGAGCTGGTCCTCGTGGTTTGCTGATGAGGAACGTTCAGGTGGCCTTGTCATGGACCTCGCCATCCATGACCTGGATCAAGCCCTGTGGATTGCCGGACCGGTCGACACGGTCTACGCCACCCTGGCCCACGCTCAGGGCGAGGGCGATCTGCCCATCGAGATGCTTGACTGCACCCTGACACACTCTTCCGGCGCAGTCAGTCAGGTTCAAGCGATCTGGGGACCGCCGGGAATGCGGTTCACCACGGAGTTCTCCCTGGCAGGCACCACCGGCAAGCTCAGCTACGCCTCCGCCCACGACCTGCCCATCTCCACCAACGGCGGCAGCGACGGGGCTACCACGATCCCCTCGTCCTCAGGCCCTTCTCCGTACACCGCCGAGATCGAGGACTTCCTGGCCACCCGTGCGCACCACGACCATGAACCAGTCGTGAGCGCCATCGATGGAATCGCGGCGATCCGCCTTGCCCAGGCGGTGGCACGTTCTATCCAGACCAACAGCCCCGTGACCTGCCACAACCTGGAGGTGGCATGATGCCGCGTCAACTCAAGATTGCTGTCGCTTCCTTCGCTCATGTCCATGCTGCTGGATATGCCACGCTGCTGGCCTCCATGCCAGACGTCACGCTACTGTGTGCCGACCCGGATGGTGCACAGACCTCTGCCACTGAACCCGGGCAGCTGCGCGGCCGGGCACTAGCCGATCACCTGGGAGTCAGCTACGTCGACACCTATGAGGAGCTCTTCGCCTGGAAACCCGACGGAGTCATCATCTGCTCCGAGAACACCCGCCACGGTGAGCTCATCGAGATGGCCGCAGCGGCCGGTGTCCCCATGCTGTGCGAGAAACCGCTCGCGGTAACCCGCGCCGAGGCTCAGCGTTACACCGCCCTGGCTGCCGACGCCGGGGTCTTCCTCATGGTTGCCTACCCGGTACGCTTCGCGGCCGAGTTCCAGGACCTGGCCACCGCCATCAGGCGCAACGAGCTTGGCAGCGTCGTCGCCCTGAGCGGGACCAATAACGGCAAGATCCCAGTTGGTGACCGTCGTTGGTTCACTGATCCCAGGCTCGCAGGCGGTGGAGCACTCGTGGACCACACCGTCCACGTCGCCGACTTGGCCGACGCGCTGTTTGAGTCCGAGCCTGTCCGGGTCCGCGCGGTCTCCAACCAGATTCTCCACCGCGCCGTCCCCGGCGTCGATGCCGAGACGGCGGGCCTGGTTCAGGTCGAGTACGCCAACGGACTGAGCCTGAGCATCGACTGCTCGTGGAGCCAGCCCTCCCAGGCACCTGTGTGGGGGGGCCTCACGCTTGACGTGCTGACAACCACGACGCTCGCGCACATCGCGCCGTTCGGCCACGGGCTGTCTGGCATGACCGATGAGGGCAGGCGCGCGCTCTTCCTCGGATTCGGTGAGAACCTCGACGCCAAGATGATCGACGCGTTCAAGCGCGGGATCCGCGACGGGCACGCCCCCGTGCCTGACGGTGCTGCAGGGACCCGCACCGCGACGATCGTCGAGGCCGCCCTGATCTCGGCTGCATACCAAGGAGGTGTGGTCGACTGCGCGACCATGCAGGTCGTGTCCTCAGCCTCCTAGTCACAGGCAGAAGCCACGGGGCGGTTCGCCGGATTCTCTCCCGGTGGACCGTCCCGTGGCGTCATGTCACGCAGAACGTGGAGCTCAGCGCTTGGCCGGAGGCTCCCCCAGCTCGACGGCAGTGACCGTTACGGGAGCCGCCTGGACGGCCTCGTCCCCCTCCGCCGTCGTCCCGGCGGCCGACGGCGCGCCAGCCGCGACCTCGAAGGTACCGGTGACCTTGGCGGCCTCCAGCAGGTCAGCGCGCACGGCCTCCACCGCCGCGACCAGCTCCGGAGCCACGGTCAGGCTCGCCGAGAGGATCGGCGTCTTCTGACTGACCTTGGCCTCCGACTTCACCTTGCGCAGCGCCGCAAGCGCTACACCAGCATGCGCCACGAGCTCGGCGTCCGCCTCGCCGGCGCCCGCCCGCAGCCCCTCGGCGGTGGGCCAGGCAGCGCGGTGCACCGAACCGGTGCGGTACCAGGACCACACCTCCTCGGTGACGAAGGGCAGGAAGGGAGCGAACAGGCGCACAAAGGTGTCCACCGCAATAGCGAGGGTGGTGCGGGCCGAGGCCACCGCAGCGGCATCGTGCGTGCCCTCGAAGTCGTTGGCGCGGTCCTTGACCAGCTCGATGTAGTCGTCGCAGAAGGTCCAGAAGAAGGACTCCGTCGCCTCCAGCGCGCGAGCGTGCTCGTAGCGGTCGAAGGCAGCCGTCGCGGTGTCGACGACGCCAGCCAGCGCGGCCAGCACCGCCCGGTCAATCGGCTCGGTCACCTTAGTCACGTCCAGGCTCGGGGCTGGCACGGCAGCCAGCGTCGCCTCGTCAGCGTCCCACGGCACGCCCATCGACAGAGCGAACTTGGAGGCGTTGAGGACCTTGATCGCCAGGCGGCGGCCAACCTTGATCTGGGCCTCCTCGAAGGCCGGGTCCAGTCCCAGGCGGGCCGAAGCAGCCCAGTAGCGCACGGCGTCCGAACCGTACTTGTCCAGCAGACCCATGGGCGTGACCACATTGCCCTTGGACTTGGACATCTTCTTGTGGTCAGAGTCCAGGATCCACCCGGAGATGCCAGCGTGCTTCCAGGGCAGAGCGCCGAACTCCAGGTCAGCACGCACCACGGAGGAGAACAGCCAGGTACGGATGATGTCCTGGCCCTGCGGGCGCAGGTCCATGGGGTAGACACGAGCGAAGAGGTCCTCGTCCTCCAGCCAGCCCGAGACCAGCTGCGGGGACAGGGAGGAGGTGGCCCAGGTGTCCATGATGTCGAGCTCACCGACGAAGCCGCCGGGCACCCCACGCTGGTCCTCGGTGTAGCCGGGAGCCGGGTCAGAGGACGGGTCCACTGGCAGGGCGGACTCCTCAGGGGTGATGATCGCGTCGTAGTCGACCTCGCCGTCGGCGCCGACCTTGTACCACAGCGGGAAGGGGACGCCGAAGAAGCGCTGGCGGGAGATCAGCCAGTCGTTGTTCAGCCCCTTGACCCAGTTCTCGTAACGCACCCGCATGAAGTCGGGGTGGAAGTCGAGCTCCGCGCCGCGCTCCAGCAGCTCAGCGTTCAGGTCCTTACCGGTGGCCGGGTTGGTCCAGGCCTTGCCGCCGTTGCGGATGTACCACTGGCGAGAGGTGACGATCTCCAGGGGCTTGTCGCCCTTCTCGAAGAAGTTGGTCTGACGCACCGTCTTGGTGGGCTCGCCGCGCATCTCGCCGGTCGCCGTCAGCTCATCAACCAGGACCTTGCGAGCGGAGAAGGTGGTCTTGCCAGCCATCGCCTCATAGACCTCGCGGCCGTGGGCGTCGGTGATCCACTCGGGGGTCTCGGTCTCCAGGCGACCGTCCTTACGCAGGATCGCGCGCAGGGGCAGGTCGAGGTCACGCCACCAGTCGATGTCCGTGGTGTCACCGAAGGTACAGCACATGGCGATGCCGGCGCCCTTGTCCATCTCCGCCTCAGGGTGGGGCAGGACGGGGACCTCGACGCCGAAGACCGGGGAGGCGACGGTGGTACCGAACAGAGGCTTGAAGCGCTCGTCGTCAGGGTGGGCGATGAGGGCCACGCAGGCCGGCAGGAGCTCGGGTCTCGTGGTCTCGATGCAGATGTCCGCGGTACCGGCCGGGCCCTCCTCGATGGGGGCGCCGGCGTCCTTGGCGGCCTGGGCCGCGGCAGGGTCGACGACGTGGAAGGCCAGGCGGTGGTAGAAACCCGGGTACTCGCGCGACTCGAGCTCAGCCTGGGCGACGGCGGTCTGGAAGGTCACGTCCCACAGGCCAGGGGCCGCGGCCTGGTAGGCCTCGCCACGAGCGAGGTTGCGCAGGAAGGCGGCCTGAGCCACCTTGCGGGCCCGCACGCCGATGGTCTGGTAGTTCTGCTTCCAGTCAACCGACAGGCCGAGGTGACGCCACAGTGCCTCGAACTGAGCCTCGTCCTCAACAGTCAGGCGCTCGCACAGCTCGACGAAGTTACGTCGCGAGATCGGCACCTGGTCGGCAGCCTTGATGGACTTGCCCTCGCCACCGGCGTGCGGGGGGACGAAGTCGGAGTCGTAGGGCAGGGACGGGTCGCAGCGCACGCCGAAGTAGTTCTGCACGCGGCGCTCGGTGGGCAAGCCGTTGTCATCCCAGCCCATGGGGTAGAAGACGGACATGCCGCGCATGCGCTGGTAACGAGCGACGGTGTCAGTGTGGGTGTAGGAGAAGACGTGGCCCACGTGCAGGGAGCCGGAGACCGTGGGCGGCGGGGTGTCGATGGAGTAGACCTCATGACGCTCGGCGGAGCGGTCGAAGGCGTAGGTGCCGTCCTCCTCCCAGCGCTTGCCCCAGGCGGCCTCCAGACCGTCGGCGCTGACCTTGCTGGGGACTCGGGGGCTGTGGAGCTCGGAGGGGAGGATCCGCGGAGAGGGCTCAGTTCCAGACATGGCCCTGATTCTGTCATGGTCACCAGGGAGAGCCCCAAGCGGGCGGCGCTCCCGCCCTGTGAGGTGGGCTACGACGTCGCCCCGCGCCACGAGCATCCAGGCGACCTGGCATGGCGCACCGACGTCATCTGTCGACGTGCCCTCCTCCCCGACCAACGGCGTGCTCGCGCCATGGACCAGGCACAATAGAGCCATGCTGAGCGTGGCCCACCTCGCGGACCCCGGCAACGCCGACTTCGTCGCCCGTCTGGTGCCGCATATCGACCCCGGCACGATCGTGGGGGCGCGCGTGCCCGCGCTGCGCGCCTACGCCAAGGAGTCCTGGCGGGAGCGTCCCGGGGAGGTCGCCGAGTTCCTCCAGACCCTGCCTCACCGGCTCTTTGACGAGAACATGCTCCACGGCCTGCTGCTTAGCCAGTCCAAGGACCCCCAGCAGTTTCTCGACGGCGCCGAGGCCTTCCTGCCTTACATCGACAACTGGGCCGTGTGCGATTCGATGAGCGCCAAGCCCCTGCGCCGTGACCTGCCGACGCTGGAGGCCGCCGCCCGGCGGTGGATCGCGGCCGAGCACCTGTACACCCGTCGCTTCGGTATCGGTGTCCTCATGGAGTTCTTCCTGGGTGAGGCCTTTCGCCCCGAGCTCGTGGAGCTGGTGGCATCAGTGACGTCGCAGGAGTACTACCTGGAGATGATGGTCGCCTGGTACCTGGCCACTGCCGTGACCAAGCAGCCGGGCACCGCACTGCCGTGGCTGACCCAGGAGGAGCTGGCTGGCCGACTCTCAGTCTCGGTACGCCGCAAGGCGATCGCCAAGTGCCTGGACGCGACGCGGATTCCGCCCGAGACCAAGGACCTCCTGCGGCAGGTACGCGCCACGCTCCCCCGGTAGGAGACCCGTCCGCGGCATCGACACTGCACGTGTAGGAGCACACGGCGAACCGCCAGTCAGACGCAGGTTCCCGATTGCTGCGTGCATCGGTGACTGTGGCGTGTCTGCCGGCGGCCCGTGCAGGCAGCGGATCCTGCTTTGAGACGCACGGTTGTCGATTGCTACGTGCCCTGTTGATTGGTGCGTGCCTGCCAGAGCCTGGCAAGTACGCACCAATCAGCAGAACGCCGGTCCAGTCAGCAAAGCACGCCCCAGCCACCCCGACGACGGCGACAAGGCACCTTTCAGACCACGATGCAGCGGCCCCGGTCACTGAAGCGACAGCCCTGGACGCCCCGCGCCTTCAGCGCTCAGTCCCGCACAAGCTCCAGGGGCTTGACGTCGTCACGGCGCGTGCGCCGGTAGAGGATGAAACGGCCGCCGATGACCTGGACGACCTCCGCCTCCAGCTCTCCGGCCAGCGCACCAGCCGCCTCCTTGGCCTCCACGGGACTGGACTCCAGGACCGAGCACTTGATGAGCTCACGCTGGTCAATCGTGGCCTCGGCCTGGGCCACCAGTCCTGGAGTCAGCCCGTTCTTGCCGATCATGACCTGCGGATCGAGGTGGTGTCCCAGCGACCGCAGCTGCTTGACCTGCTTCTTGGTCAGGGCCATATCTGCTCTCCTTGGCTTGGCGCCCACTGGCGCGAGGCGGGCTGGCATCACGCTCAGCCCCGGACTGCGGCTCAGCCTACCCAGGTGTCCCCAGGCCGACGTCGTCGCAGCCGTGGTCCTTAGCGTGACAGGAGCGTCGCGGCGCCGTTCAGACGCGGCTCTCCCAGAGGCAGGGAGGTGTCCGAGGGCCAGAAGGTCTGAGCGGCGGGGTGAGACACCGAGATTCGCTGGCCGTCGTACTGGCTCCACGCCGAGGCCTGCTCCGCGTAGCCCAGCAGCACCATGGAGGCGGTGCGCGAGGACGTTCCCTGCCCGTCGCCGTTGGTCGCTGTGACCTCCTGCGGCTGGTCCAGGACCAGCAGCGCATAGGGTCCAGGGGTGTACTGGCCTGACCCGGGATTCGGATCCTGCTGCCCCTGCAGGGCGAGCACTCCGTCGTAGTCAGTCATGTGCACAGTGCCGGTGTAGACCGGGTCCCCGTTGGGGCTGGTGGCAGCAGGCCGGTCCTTGGTCAGCTTTCCTCCCTGCCCGAGTGGCGTGCCCTGACCGGCCGATCCCTGGTCACTAGCCGGCGAGGCGGAGGCTGTCGGGTCCCACGTCCCGGACTCCAGAGCGTCAAGCAGACTCGTGTCCGAGGCGTCGGTCCAGGAGATCTCCTCGCCCTGCTCGCCGTCGGGCAGGCAAGAGACCTGCACAACTTGTCCCTCACACAGCTGCTCCTGCGTGAACCCGGTCGCGCCCGCCGTGATCCGGGTCACCGATCCCTCACCGGTGCCCGAGAGCCACCAGGTGTAGATCAAACCCTTGCCCTGGGAGGAACGAGCCACCTGCCCCCGAAAGCCCCCGGCACTGGCCACGCCGACGGAGTAGTCGGCGTCCAGGACCGTGACGTCGTCTCCCTCTGGCTGGACGCTGATGAAACGCAGGACGCCGATCGTCTCCTGGCCCTGCCCCAGGTTCATCGCCTGCAGGACCAGGCGAGGCGTGGAGGCGTCCCCGAGCGGGTCGAGGGTGTAGGTGACCTCCTGCGCGCTCACGCCCGCATCGAGCCCAAGGTATGGAGCCGGATCAGCCAGGACCTGCCGATAGACCTTGGCAGCCTTGACAAAGACCGGGTTGACGCTCGGCTCGGCGCTGGCGGAGGCTGACGGCGTGAGCGCAGTGACCGCCACTGGCTCCTTGGAGGAGCAGGCGCTCAGTGCTCCAGCCACTGCCAGAGCAGCCATAGCGACGACGGCGATCACAGGACGTGTACGCATGCGCGGTCCTTCGGGGGATGTCAGGATGGGGAAGGTCGGCCACCGGCAGAGCGCAGCCACCAGCACCGACTCGCTGACGCTATCACAGGCCGTTTCCCCGACCTACGTCCCGTCAGACCAGATACCCCAAGGCTTTTGAGGAAATCCTCAGGGCCGAGCGTGGTCGATCTGTGGCTCGTCACGGCGGCGCCGTGCGGGCCAGCCTGAGATAATGCCGCGGTGAGTTCACGTACCCAGCAGACTGAGTCACAAGCCACTCCTTCCATCGCCGGTTCTCCATCGGTGGTCGACGGCGTCGCGATCTCTCCGCTCGTCAAGACTCCTGAGCCAACCTGGACCGTTCCCTGGCTCCTGGCTGACCGCATCGAGCGCCTGCCCGAGGCCACCCTGATCGAACGCAAGTCGCCCCTGGGCAACACCTGGGTTGCGGTCAGCGCCCGCAGCTTCGGTGAGGAGGTGGCGCGCGTGGCCGCGGGTCTGGTGGCTCGGGGCCTGGAGCCGGGCCAGACGGTGGGGCTCATGGCGCACACCTCGTATGAGTGGACGCTGCTGGACATGGCGATCGCTCGTGCCGGCCTCGTCTCCGTGCCGATCTACGAGACCGACTCTGCCGAGCAGATCGAGTGGATCCTGGCTGACGCGGGCCTGCGTCTAGTCATCACCGAGTCCGTCGCCCTGGCCGAGATCGTGCGTCAGGCCGTCGCGGCCCGCCGCGCAGCCGACCCGCAGGCGCCGGTAGCCGAGATCCTGTCCCTGGACCACGATGCCTTAACCGAGCTCACCGTCGCCGGGGCCAGCGTACCGCGCGAGGAGGTGGAGGCCCGCACCGCCGCTCTGCGCGGAGACGACCTGTACTCCATCATCTACACCTCTGGCACCACCGGCCGTCCCAAGGGGGTGGAGCTGACCCACACCAACTGCGCCGGCCTGGCATGGAACGGTGTGCGGTGGATCCCGGACCTGCTGTTCAGCCCGGACAGCCGGCTCCTGCTCTTCCTCCCCCTGGCCCACGCCTACGCGCGTTTCCTCCAGCTGCTGGCCATCGGTGGCCAGGGCGTGCTCGGCCACACCCCAGACGCCAAGACCTTGCTGCCTGACCTCCAGGCCTTCGCCCCCACCTACGTGCTCGCGGTCCCGCGCGTGCTGGAGAAGATCTACAACGCCGCTGACGCCAAGGCCGGCTCGGGCGCCAAGCTCAAGACCTTCCGCTGGGCGGCGAAGGTCGCAGTCTCCTACTCCCGGGCCCTGGACACCGAGGCAGGTCCCTCGCCGGCTCTCAAGGCCGCCCACACACTGGCCGATCGCCTGGTCTACCGCCAGCTGCGGGCGCTGCTGGGGCCCAATGCCCGCTACGCGATCTCGGGCGGAGGCCCGCTGGGTGAGCGCCTGGGCCACTTCTACCGCGGCATCGGCCTGGTCGTCCTCGAGGGCTACGGCCTGACCGAGACCATCGGCCCGGCCACCGTCAACCTTGACATCCGTAACAAGATCGGCACCGTCGGGCCGCCTGTGCCGGGCATGCACATCCGTGTGGCCGACGACGGCGAGCTGCAGGTGCGAGGCCTGTCCGTCTTCCCGCGCTACCACAACAACCCCGCCGACGCCGAGGTCTTCACCTCCGACGGCTGGTTCCGCACCGGGGACATCGGCTCGATCGACGCCGACGGCTGGGTGCGGATCACGGGCCGGCGCAAGGAGCTCATCGTCACCGCCGGGGGCAAGAACGTGGCGCCCTCGATCCTGGAGGACCGTCTGCGCGGCCACCCCTTGGTCAGCCAGGTCCTCGTGGTGGGTGACGGCGAGCCCTTCATCTCCGCCCTCATCACCCTGGACGCCGAGATGCTGCCGCAGTGGCTGAGGAACCACGGCCTGCCGGAGATGGACGTGGTTGAGGCCTCGACCAACCCGGAGATCCTGGCGGCGCTGGACCGCGCCGTCGCCCGGACCAACCGGGCGGTCTCGCGTGCGGAGTCCATCCGCACCTACCGGGTGCTGACCACGGACTTCACCGAGGCCAACGGGCTGCTCACGCCTTCGCTCAAGGTCAAGCGCGCGGCGGTGATGAAGGTCTACGCCGACGTCGTGGCGGACATCTACTCCACGACCAAGAAGGGCCCGCAGGACTGAGCTGGCCGCCGCGGCCGGGTGCCTGGCCACGCCCTGATGCCAGGACGACGGCGGGGCTTGCCACCGTGGTGAGCCCGGCCGTCGTCCTGTGGTTTCCACAAGCACGCGGCCCGGACACTGACGCTGCCACGAGGAGCGTCAGGCCCCCACGTGCGTCACACTGGCTCTATGAGCCATGACGCCTCCTCCCCCGCTTCCCACGGCCCCGCCCAGACCACCACCGCCCGCGAGTACTCCACCGCCCTGGCCGCTCCTGTCCACGCCGGAATGACCACTCCCTGGGCGCTGGCCGAGCGGGTGCGCCGTAATCCCGAGGGTGCCCTCATCGCCCGCAAGTCCTCCGTCGGCGGGCGCTGGCGGGACATGCCGGCCAGGTCCTTCCGGGCCCATGTGCGCGAGGTGGCGGCAGGCCTGGTCGCTCAGGGGCTCCAGGCCGGGGACGCCGTGGCCATCATGGCCCACACCTCCTATGAGTGGACGCTGCTGGACTTCGCCATCTGGGAGGCGGGCTGCGTCGCGGTGCCGGTCTACGAGACCTCCTCGGCCGAGCAGACCTCCTGGATCCTCACCGACGCTTCAGTGCGTCTCATCGTCGTCGAGGACGAGGCTATGGAGGCCGTAGTCACCTCCCTCCAGGCGCAGGACCCTGCGCTGGCCGACCTCAAGGTCTTCTGCCTGGCCAAGGAGGCCGTCACCGAGCTCATTGGCGCCGGCAAGGACACTGACAAGTCGGTCCTGGACGATCGCACCGCCGTGCTGACCAGCCAGAGCCTGGCCACCATCGTCTACACCTCGGGCACCACCGGACGGCCCAAGGGCGCTGAGCTCACCCACGGCAACCTGGTCTACCTCGCACTGAACACCTGCCACTACGTGCCCGAGGTCCTGGGCGGCACTGAGGTACGCACGCTGCTCTTCCTGCCCCTGGCCCACGTGCTCGCGCGCTTCGTCGAGATCGCGATCGTGTGCTCGGAGCACGGCGTGGTGGGGCACTCCCCTGACGTGAAGAACCTCGTCACCGACCTGGGGCTGTTCCGGCCCACCTTTGTGCTGGCAGTGCCCCGCGTCTTCGAGAAGATCTACAACGCCGCGGACGCCCGGGCCACAGGGGCCAAGCAGAAGGTCTTCCGTCTGGCGGCCAAGACCGCCATCGCCTACTCCCGTGCCCTGGACACGCCAGCCGGGCCCTCCCGGACACTGCGGGCTCAGCGCGCGACCTTTGACAAGCTGGTCTTCTCCACGCTGCGCTCGCTCCTGGGCGGCCGGGTCACCCACGTCATCTCCGGCGGCGGGCCGCTGGGCGAGCGGCTCGGCCACTTCTACCGTGGCGCCGGCGTGACCGTTCTGGAGGGCTACGGCCTGACCGAGACCGCAGCCCCCTGCTCGGTCAACCTGCCCAGCGCGACCCGGATCGGCAGCGTCGGCCTGCCGCTTCCCGGGACCTCGATCCGGCTGGCTGACGACGGCGAGATCCTGGTGCGCGGAATCGGGGTCTTCCGTGGCTACCACAACAACCCCGACGCCACCCAGGAGTGCTTCATTGCCGACGGCGCCCACGAGGAGGAGGCTGGGCAGGCTGGCTCCCACGAGCACCAGTGGCTGCGCACCGGGGACATCGGGTCCTTTGACGAGGGCGGGTTCCTGCGCATCACGGGCCGCAAGAAGGAGCTCATCGTCACCGCCGGAGGCAAGAACGTGGCCCCCGCGGTTCTGGAGGACCGTCTGCGCGGTCACCCGCTGGTCAGCCAAGTCCTCGTGGTGGGTGACAACCGCCCGTGCATCGGTGCGCTGGTGACCCTGGACGCCGAGATGCTGCCCCTGTGGCTCTCCAGCCACGGCATGGAGGACATGGACCCGGTGGCGGCCTCCCAGGACCCGCGTGTGCGCGCCGCGCTGGAGCGCGCGGTCACCCGCGCCAACGAGGCCGTCTCGCGGGCGGAGTCGATCCGCACCTTCACCGTGCTGCCCACTGACTTCACGATCGCCAACGGGCTGTTGACCCCGTCCCTCAAGGTCCGGCGCGCCGAGACGATCGCGCGCTACGCCGAGGAGATCGACGCGCTGTACTCCAAGGTTCCGGCGCGTCCGCAGTCCTGAGGCGACGCCAGCCCTGAGGCGGCGCCGGCAGACGGCCGGCAGACGTCTCAGGGCGCCGGCTGGGCTCAGGCGCCCGCCTGCCCAGCCGTGTGCTCGCCGGCCTGCTCAGTACGAATTGCCTCGTGGTGGCGGATGACTTCCTCGACGATGAAGGCGAAGAACTTCTCCGCGAAGACGGGGTCCAGTCCTGAGTCCTCGGCCAGGGCACGCAGCCGAGTCACCTGGCGCTCCTCACGGCCGGGGTCCGAGGGCGGCAGGTTCAGCCGGGCCTTGAGCATCCCGACCTGCTGGGTGCAGCGAAAGCGCTCCGCCAGCAGGTGGACCAGCGCCGCGTCCAGGTTGTCAATCGTGGCCCGGTAGCCTGCCAGCTCTGCGGGGACGCCTGGCTGAGCAGCCTCGACGGCCTCGGTGCGAGGTCCTGGCGCCCCGCTCATGCTGTCCGGCTCCGCCCACTGCGGCTGGTCGCGCTCAGCGTGCCCGATCCCGCCTCGTAGCGTGGCTTGGCGGTGCCGCGCACAGCATCGGCGTCGACGACGACTCGCCCCACCTCCGGCATCGAGGGCACCTCGAACATCGCGTCTCCCAGGACCTCCTCGACGATCGAGGTCAGCCCACGGGCACCGGTCTTGCGCGCCAGCGCCATCTCAGCCACTGCCTCGATAGCCTCGCCAGTCATCACCAGCTCGACGCCGTCGAGGCTGAAGAGGTACTCGTACTGGGAGACCAGGGCGTTCTTGGGCTCGGTCATCACGCGCACGAGCTCCTTGACCCCCAGGTCCTGGACCGTGGCGATCACCGGCAAGCGCCCGATGAACTCGGGGATGAGGCCGAACTTGTGCAGGTCCTCCGGGCGCACCTTGGTGGTGAAGACGTCCTGGGTCTCCTCGCTCAGCGTGCCTCCGAAGCCGAGCGTCGTCGCCCCGGACTCCTTGCGCTGGCGCTGACGCACGATGTCCTCGATGCCCGCGAAAGCGCCCGCCGCGATGAAGAGGATATTGGTGGTGTCGATCTCCAGGAACTCCTGGTGGGGGTGCTTGCGCCCGCCACCCGGGGGGACCGAGGCGGTGGTTCCCTCAATGATCTTGAGCAGGGCCTGCTGCACGCCCTCGCCGGAGACGTCACGGGTGATCGAGGGGTTCTCGGCCTTGCGGCCGATCTTGTCGATCTCGTCGATGTAGATGATGCCCTTCTCCGCGCGCTTGACGTCGCCGTCAGCGGCCTGGATGAGCTTGAGGAGGATGTTCTCCACGTCCTCGCCCACGTAGCCGGCCTCCGTCAGGGCCGTGGCGTCCACGATGGCGAAGGGGACATCAAGCAGCCGCGCCAGGGTGCGAGCCAGGTGGGTCTTGCCGGTTCCGGTGGGCCCGAGCAGCAGGATGTTGGACTTGCCCAGCTCCAGGCCGTCGCCCTCAGCCACGGCGCGTTCACGCACCTGGACGCGCTTGTAGTGGTTGTACACGGCCACACTCATGGCGCGCTTGGCGGCTTCCTGGCCGATGACGTACTCGTTGAGGAAGTCGAAGATCTCCTGGGGCTTGGGCAGCTCGAGCGGGACTCCCGCTCCGGACTCGGCCAGCTCCTCGTCGACGATCTCGTTGCACAGCTCAATGCACTCGTCGCAGATATAGACCCCAGGGCCCGCGATGAGCTTCTTGACCTGCTTCTGGCTCTTGCCACAGAAGGAGCACTTGAGAAGGTCGACGCTCTCAGCGCTTCGTGCCACCTGGTTTCCTCCCGGTTCCTCAAACCCGCCAGCGGCGGGCTCTTCCTCAGCCTACGGTGCCCGGCCTGGCCTTTCACCAGGACGCGCCGGGGCCCGACGGCGCAAGGCAGATGCGTCGTCGGGCCCCGGCGGCCACGGTTGACTGCGTTCAGGCCGAGTGGGGCGAGCGCGGAGTCTTGCGCGAGGAGAGGACCTGGTCCACCAGGCCGTACTCCAGGGCAGCCTGAGCGGTCAGGATCTTGTCCCGCTCCAGGTCCGCGTGGACCTTGTCCACGCTCTGGCCGGTGTGCGCGGCCAGGGTCTCCTCCAGCCAGGTGCGCATGCGGTCCAGCTCGTTGGCCACGATCTCGATGTCTGAGGCCTGTCCCTGCATGCCCTCCATCGCCGGCTGGTGGATAAGGATGCGGGCGTTGGGCAGCGCCAGGCGCTTGCCCTCGCTTCCGGCTGCCAGCAGCACCGCTGCCGCCGAGGCGGCCTGGCCCAGGCACACGGTCTGGATCTGCGGCTTGATGTACTGCATCGTGTCGTAGATCGCCGTCAGGGCGGTGAAGGAACCACCGGGGCTGTTGATGTACATGGTGATCAGGCCGTCGGGGTCCTGGGACTCCAGGACAAGGAGCTGGGCCATGACGTCGTCAGCGGAGGCGTCATCCACCTGTACACCGAGGAAGACGATGCGGTCCTCGAACAGCTTGGAGTAGGCGTCCTGACGCTTGAAGCCGTAGGCCGTGCGCTCCTCGAACTGAGGCATGACGTAACGGGCTGCGGGCAGGGCGGCCGGGTTGACGCCGCCGACCTGCATCTGGCGCGCCATGGCGTCAAAGTAGGGGCGAGAGCTTGTCATGTCAGTTCTCTCCGTTCTGCTGGATCTCGCGCGAGGAGGAGATGATGTGGTCGACGAAGCCGTACTCCAGGGCCTCCTGGGCGGAGAACCAGTGGTCACGGTCGGAGTCGGCAATGATCTCCTCCACCGTGTGACCGGTGTTGTCCGCCGTGATCTCGGCCAGCTCGTGCTTCATCTTGATGATGAGGTCAGCGTTGATGCGGATATCCGTGGCCGAGCCGCCCGCACCGCCGGAGGGCTGGTGCATGAGCACGCGGGCGTGGGGGGTGATGTAGCGCTTGCCCTTGGCGCCGGCAGACAGCAGGTGCTGCCCCATCGAGGCAGCCATGCCGGTAGCCACGGTCACGACGTCAGGCTGGATGAGCTGCATCGTGTCGTAGATGGCCATGCCTGCCGTCACGGAGCCACCGGGGCTGTTGATGTACAGGTAGATGTCCCGCTCCGGGTCCTCGGCAGCCAGCAGCAGCATCTGGGCGCAGATGGCGTTGGCGTTGTCGTCGCGCACCTCAGAACCGAGCCAGATGATGCGCTCCTTGAGGAGCCGGTTGTAGATGGAGTCGGTCAGGCCGAGTCCGCCGCCGTGGGAGTCGGCAGCCATGGGCGCGATGTGCTCGCTCACGTCAGTCCTCTCGTGGTCGTTGATGCCAACGCTAACGCGGGGCGGCGGCCCTCCATGCCCGGCCCACCGCTCTTTTCGCTCACGGCCCACCAATCGCGGGAACCGAGCAGGCTGATCACGACGACGGCGGTGCGTTCCCCACGTGGGTGACGCACCGCCGTCGTCAGTGTCAGAGACGGAGTGAGGCTCAGGCCTCCTCGTTCTCCTCAGCCTTGTCCTCGTCCTCAGCGGCAGCCTCGGCGACCTGGCTGACCAGGTTCTGGGCGTCGAGCTCGTCGGAGCCGATGAACTCGGTCAGGTCCACGTCCTTGCCGTCCGAGTCCTTGACGCTGACCTGGCGCAGGCCCATGGCGAGGGACTTGTTGCGGGCGATCTCGGAGACGAAGGCCGGGATCTGGCCAGCCTGCTGAGCGCCCTGCATGAACTGGCCGGGCTCCATGCCGTACTGCTGGGCGGTCTGGATGAGGAACTCGATGAGCTCGTCCTGGGTGACACCCACCTGGAGCTTCTCAGCCAGGACGTCCAGGATGATCTGGTCGCGCACGCCGGTGGTGATGTCCTCACGGATCTCGTCCGCGTGCGGGTCGTCAGCGGCCTTGCCCTCAGCCTGCAGGTGCTGGGCGATCTCGTTGTCGACCAGGCCATCGGGCAGCTCAAACTCGATCTTCTCGCGCAGCTGCTCCAGCAGGGCGTCGCGGGCGGCGACCGCCTGGTCCCCGGCCTTGCGCTCGCCGGCCTGCTTGCGCAGGTCCTCACGCAGCTCCTCGATGGTGTCGAACTCGGAGGCCATCTGGGCGAAGTCGTCGTCAGCCTCGGGCAGCTCGCGCTGCTTGACGGCCTCGGCGGTCACGGTGACCTCAGCCTCCTCGCCCTCGTGCGGGCCGCCGGCCAGCTGGGTGGTGAAGGTCGCGGACTCGCCGGTCTTCAGGCCGCGCAGAGCGGTGTCCAGACCCTTGAGCATGTTGCCCTTGCCGATCTCGTAGGAGACGCCGGAGGCGGAGTCAACCTCTTCGCCGTCGATGACGGCCTTGAGGTCGATGGTAACGAAGTCGCCGGTCTTGGCCTTGCGCTTGACGGACTTCAGCGAGCCGAAACGGGCGCGCAGGTTGTCCAGCTCGGTGTCCACGTCCTCGTCGGTGACGGCGACGGAGTCAACGGTGACCTCGATCTCGCTCAGCTCCGGGATCTCGATCTCGGGGCGAACGGTGACCTCAGCGGTGAAGACCAGCTGGCCACCCTGCTCACCAGTGACGTTGGGCAGCTCAGTGATCTCGATCTCGGGCTGGAGCATCGGGACGCGGCCAGCCTCGGTCATCGCCTCGCGGTAGAAGTCGCTCAGCTTGTTGTTGACGGCCTCCTGGATGACCGAGCCACGGCCCACACGCTGGTCGATGACGCGGTTGGGGACGTGGCCGCGGCGGAAGCCGGGAACCTGGATCTGAGAACCGATCTGCTTGTACGCGGCGTCGAGGCTGGGCTTGAGCTCCTCGTAGGGGACCTCCACGGTCAGCTTGATGCGCGCGGGGTCAAGGTTCTCGACAGTGCTCTTCACGGGTGCTCCGGGTAGGTGCTAGTGGTACGCCAGGGCGGACGTTCCTCCCGGCGGACGCCGGTGGCGTCAATCTGTGTCATCTTAGGGCACAGATGGCCTCTGGCCCCAAATGAGTCTGGGCACAGGCCTAGGCCAGCGGGACGCTGCGACCGGAGACCACCTTGGCCAGCACCGCCCGCGGCGTGCTGGCCACCTGGCGGACCGCGGCGGTGGTGCGGTCATGGACGGCGCGAGCCTCGCCGTCGTCCGCCCCAGTGAAGCGAACGGTGACGCGAGGCTCGCCGCGCACGACGTCGATCTGGAAGGCCTCCAGGATCGTAGTGGCCTCGACGGCGTCCCGTGCGGCGCGCTCGACGTCGAGCGGGGCACGGCCAGGAGCGAGGGCGCCGATGGTGAGGATGGTGCGGTAGGACGGCATAGGAGCACGCTACGGCGGTCCTCTCCCGCTTCCCAAGCAGCCGCGCTCGCCGGCCGGATTGGGCCCACGCCCCGCCTCAGGTACACTGCCGGTGCTCGTCCGCCTCGCCGCGGTTGAGCCACGGGGTATAGCGCAGCTTGGTAGCGCGCCTGCTTTGGGAGCAGGAGATCGTGGGTTCAAATCCCGCTACCCCGACCGCTGGGAGTGTTGCAGGTTTTGGCCCGCACCGGGTTGCAGGTTTCGCGCCCGCTCACTCCCGGCAGGGTGATTCGCGGTCTGCTCGCCCGCCCTCATGTCAGCGCACCGGGGTAGATGACCGGCGGGCACGCCGTGAAGCTCGCACCCGTGCATGAGCTCGTGGGAGAGAGTGAATGATGGGGAGGCCATGCTCGTGATCCCACCTTGGAAACCTCACCTTAGGGGTTGTATCACTTAAACCCCGTTGTATCACTTTATGGGCTCTTCAGAGTTGAGTGTGGGCGCGCCGGTGATGGGGGGTAGCTGGGGATAGACGTCGAGGTCCTTGATGATGAGCGGACTCCTACGCCCGCTGATCTCAAGGACCTCGACGATGCCCAACCATCGTTGTGCATGCCCTGACGCGCTCGATCGCTGCGACCGGTGCGACTTCCTTCTGGACTTCCCGGGCCTTCATCTGGTGGCCGTCTCGAAGGCCCGGGCCGGACTGGTGCTCGAGGTGGAGTCCTGCGATCCAGTGGCCGGATGCCCCGGTTGCGGGGTTATCGCCACCGGTGACGGTCGGGTGGTGGTCGAGGTGATCGATGCTCCGTGGGTGGGCCGTCCGGTGCGGATCCGGTGGCGTAAGCGTGGCTGGATCTGTCTCGAGGGCGTCTGCGCGGTGACGACCTTCGTCGAGCAATCCGCAGGTCTGCGCTCCACGGGGCCTGCTAAGCAGGCGCGCTGTCCGCTGGGCGATCGGCCGGCTCCGGCGCGAGGGGGCGACGATCCAGGGCCTGGCCCGCCAGCTCGGCACGACGTGGAACACGTTCTGGTCCCAGGTTCGACCGGTCCTGATCGAGGCCGCGAACGACCCTTCCCGGTTCGAGGACGTGCAGGTCCTGGGCGTGGACGAACATGTCTGGCATCACCGGGACCCGCGCCGGCGCGGACCGAAGGAGCTCACCGGGATGGTCGATCTGGCTCGAGGATCCCACCCCACTGCCAGGCTCCTTGACCTCGTCCCCGGCCGATCCGGCAAGGCCTACCGAGACTGGCTCGACGAGCGCGGCGATGAGTTCCGCAAGCAGGTCGAGATCGCAACGCTGGACCCGTTCCAGGGATACAAGAACGCGATCGATGACCAGCACGAGGACGCCACCTGCGTGCTGGACGCGTTCCATATCGTCAAGCTCGCCGGTGCGGCCGTCGATGACGTCCGCCGCCGGATCCAGCAAGCAGGAGGCCC
>NZ_PKHA01000030.1:0-309 GCF_002861525.1 Actinomyces urogenitalis
GCGGATGAGAATGATCCGTCGTATGAGGGGGTGTCGGTGACTAAGGGTGAGTCGGTGACGTCTGAGTCGCCGAAGAACTCTGACGGTTCGGAGGTTCCGTCTGGTTCAGAGTTCTCGATCCCGGCGGACTTCAAGGCTCCTGAGGGTACGACGGTGTCGGTGGACAAGACCACCGGCAAGGTGACTGTGAAGACGAGTGACGGTACTCCTGTGGGTGAGATCAAGGTGCCGGTGACGGTGACTTACCCGGACAAGACCACGGACTCGACCTCGGTGACGGTTACCGTCAAGGACGCTGCGCCCCAGCCG
>NZ_PKHA01000004.1:0-195731 GCF_002861525.1 Actinomyces urogenitalis
AAGTAGGGTGGAGCACGTCGAGGTCTTTCGGGATGGCGAGCGTGAAGAACTTCCATCATCCGGGAGACCTCGACCCCTACCCGGCCACCGACGCGCTCAACCGACTACACCCTCGTTCGTGAAGAGCCGGTTTCCTCTGCTTATTTCACGAGCCAGCTTCCTGCTGGCGGGTGGTGCTGATGGGGCTCCGGTCGTGGTGCCCGAGGGTACTGGCCTTCGTGCTGCTCGCGGCGGGGTCGTCTGCCTGCGGTCCTGAGACGGCTGAGCGGGAGGTCGGTGCTGACGTCTCGTCCATGTCCCCTAGTGACATCTCCCCGGACGGAACGGTGTCGGTCTCGGGCTTGACGATCAAGGACTATGAGAAGGGGAGCCTGCCTTCCTATCCCTATGAGGGGGTTGACCCCAGGCTGTGGGGTTACGCCTATGACCTCCACGTGGCCTCGTGCATGGTGGACCGAGGTAGAGTGGCGCCACCGGTGCAGGAGTTTGACTGGAACGCCCCAGAGGCGGAGACGCTTTCTGGTGGATGGGGCCGACCCCGAACGGTTGACGAGGCAAGGCAGTACGGATACCACGCTGCCCCCTCAGAGCTCCGTGACTTTGTGATGGCGGCCGAAGCCTTCCTCGCCTCTCAGGGGGAGGCCTACCACGAGGACTTTGAGGACTGTAGACGCCGTGTGATGGAAGACCCCGTATTTGAGCGGGCCGGCCAGGCTATGAAATACATGCCGCAGGCGTCTGGATTTGAGGAGAATCCTGCGCTCAAGGAGGCGATGGCTGCATGGCGTGAGTGCATGGCTCCGCTGGGGATTCCGGACCTGCCTGAGGACCGTCCGGGCCCTGCTCCGTCGGTGATGGAGCGTTTTGGCCTGGGCGGGGCTGATAACGCTCGGTATGCCGACCTGTCGACTCTGACGGAGGAGGAGGTCGAGATCGCGGTCCATGAGGCGCAGTGCACCGAGAACAGCGGCTATGACCGGCTGGCCTACGGCCTGACGTGGGAGGCCGATGACAGCTACCTTGCGGACCATGCCCCTGAGTTCGCGGCTGTTCTGGAAGAGATCCGCGAGCAGGAGCAGACGCTGAAGGACTACATCAACGCCCATCGCAGCGTGGTGGATTGAGAAGATGACGTTCCCTGGACCCTCTGATCCCATGGACACGCAGGAGGCTGACGCCCCTCGCCCGCAGCGACGCCGTCGGCTCGTCCTCCTGGCCGTCGTCGTCACCGTCGCAGTGGTCGCCGGGACCTGGTGGCTGGCGCGCAGCGTCCAGTCCCCGGCCCAGCGTGACGCGGCCGCGGCACCGCCCACCGTCCAGCCGGTCACGGTGGCGGTGGCCAGCGGCGACCTGCACGATGAGATCACCGCCGCTGCCACGGTCGTGCAGACCGAGACCCAGACAGTGACCCTGCCTCTGGCGGACGGACGGAGTGTCGTCAGCCGCCAGCTGGTCGCGCCGGGCCAGCAGCTGCGCGCCGGTCAGGTCCTTCTTCACGTCAACGGCCGTCCGCTCATCGCGCTGCCCGGGGCCTTTCCCGCCTACCGGGACCTTGTCCAGGGCGACCAGGGCGACGACGTCGTCCAGCTTCAGCAGGCCCTGGCGAGCCTGGGCTACAACGTGCGGGCGGACGGCGACTTCGGAGCAGCCACCGCCAGCGCGCTGAGGAACCTATACACGGATCTTGGCTACTCCGTGCCCACGACCACCAGGCAAGCAGGAGGGACAGAAGGGGACGGGGCTGATGCCACGCAGCGGGGCATGTCCTCCTCGGGCCCCGGTGCCCAGGAGAGGAAGGACGCTCAGGCTGGGACGGCTACCCAGACGACGCTGCTCACGCTCCCCCAGGCCGAGGTCGTCTACGTCCCCAGTCTCGCCTCCTGCCCTGTCGTCACCGAGCTACCCGCCCAGGGGCAGGTCCTTGACGCTGCCACCGCCGTCATGACCGTGGCTGGCGGCGCGGCCCGCGTGGAGGCCCAGATGCCCAAGGGGACGGCTGACACCCTCAGCGTCGGGACCAGGGCGCGCGCGGTGAGCGCAGCGGGAGAGCTCTCCCTGGCCCTGTCCCAGACGCGTCTGGTGGAGCAGGACACCGCCAAGGGGAGTGAGGCCGGTGCTCAGCAGGCCGCCCCCCCCCAACGCCGGGGTGGGCGGCGCGATGGGCTCCTACCTAGGTGGCGCCCAGTCCGTCGCCGTCTTTACCCTGGAGGGCGGGGGAGAGCTGCCTGGGCCGGGGGAGGAGCTTGTGCTCACCATCGAGCGCACTCCCACGATCACCGGCGCCCTGCTTGTCCCCAAGCGTGCCGTGTCTACCGTCGCTGACGGGGCGCACACCGTCCTGGCCAGGCAGGAGGACGGCTCCTTCCTCACCGTCCCGGTGGCCCTCGAGGGGTGCGTGGGCGGGCAGTGCGCGATCACCGCCGACTCCCTCGCGGTGGGCGACCAGCTCCGGGTCGACCAGTCATGACCGAGCTCCGCCTGGAGGCGGTCAGCCGCACCTACCCCGGTGCTGTCCCCGTCAAGGCACTGCGTGAGGCGGAGCTGGTGATCCGGCAGGGTGACTTCGTGGCGATCGAGGGACCCTCCGGGGCGGGGAAGTCCACCCTGCTCAATGTCCTGGCCCTGCTGGACACCCCGACCGCAGGCCAGTACCTCATTGATGACGTGCCTGCCACTGACCTGGACGACGGCGAGGCCGCGCGCATGCGTGCCCGGACCTTCGGCTTCGTCTTCCAGTCCTTCCACCTCATCCCCCACCGCAGCGCCGTGGAGAACGTCATGCTCGGGCTGGCCTACCAGGGCGCCACCGTCGACCACGCCCGGCGGCGGGCGCTGAGGGCGCTGGACTTCGTGGGCCTGTCCCACCGCAGCCACATGCCGGTGGACCGTCTGTCCGGAGGCGAGCGCCAGCGCGTGGCGATCGCCAGGGCTATCAGCGGTGGCGCACCGGTGCTCCTGGCCGACGAGCCGACCGGCAACCTCGACTCCGCCTCCTCGCAGGCAGTGATGGACCTCCTCCAGGAGCTGAGCGGGGCCGGCACCACGGTCGTCGTCGTCACCCATGATCCGGCGGTGGCGGCGCGTGCGGACCGGCGCGTGCGGGTCGTTGACGGGCGGGTGAGTGAGGAGACCCGGCGCCTAGACCCCGGCTCCGCCCAGAGGCCGGGGCAGGTTGCCAGCCGTGAGGACGGTGACGGCCCCGCTGCTGCGGAGGCTGGCGCGCTCACTCGCCCCTCCACGGTGCGCTGGCGCATGATGCTGCATGACGTCGCGCGCACCCTGGACGCGGAGCCGGGGCGCACCCTCAGGCTCGTGTCGGTGGTGGTCGTGGCCGTCATGCTGTGCCTGACCATCATCGGCCTGGCCTACACGGCCCGCTACCAGGTCTCAGCCGCCTTTGACGCCCAGCGCAACCGCCGGGTCGCTGTCGGTGTCCAGGAGGACTCCCTGACCGGCGTCGGCCCGGCCCAGGTGGCGGCCGCTCCGGACCGGGAGGGGATGGCGCGTGTCGCCTCGGTCGCGGGTGTCGAGGAGGTCATGGCGCTCAGCGTCCATGAGGACCTGGAGGCGACGACGGATCCCAGCCTGCCGACCTCAAGCGTGAGGGCCTACGGGATCACCCCCGCCACCCCGGTCTCCCACCTCCTGGGTGTCCAGGAGCTGGCTCCCGGGGTCGACCTGTCCCGTGGGCTCGGCGAGGGACAGGTCCTCGTCGGCGCAGCCGCTGCCGCCTCCCTTGGGCTCGGCCCTGTACAGGCCTCACCGACGCTGTGGGTCGAGGGCGTCCCCTACGAGGTCGTCGGGATCATCTCGCAGGCGGGGCTGAGGGCGGAGATAATGAGCGCCGTCGTCATGAGCCAGGAGCAGCTCTCGGGGCTCTCACCCGCCCGTGAGGCGGGCGTGGAGATCTGGGTCCAGCCGGGGGCCGCCCAGGAGGTGGGCAAGGTCGCCGCCGTGGCCTGGCTGCCCGAGCTCGCTGAGCAGACCACGACGCTGGCGCCGCCGGACCCGCAGGCCATGCGTGAGGTCCTGGAGTCTGACGTGCGCAACATCCTGCTCACCCTCACTGCCGTCGCGGTGCTCGCGGGGCTGGCGACCCTGTCCAGCGCCATGAACACTGCTGTCCAGGCCCGCCACGGTGAGCTGGCGCTGCGCCGTGCCATCGGCGCCCGCCGGATCCACCTGCGCGTGCTCATCGCGGGGGAGTCCGTGCTCATCGGCCTGGTGGGCGGGTGCGTTGGCGTGGTCGGCTCGGTGCTGGTGATCCTTGGGGTGACCATCGCCCAGCGCTGGCAGCCGGTCATCGAGCCCCTCACCCTGCCCCTGGGGGTGCTGCTCGGCGTGGTCGCAGGTCTGTCGGCGGCGCTGCTGGCAGCCCGTCGGGCCAGCCGGATCGATCCGGCGGCGGCGCTGCGCTAGGTGAGGCCGGGGCCTGGTGGCGCAGCCTGCTCGTGCGTCGCGGCTGCGATCGGTCTTTCTCAATTTGTCTACACAAACGGGTGGCGTCTCGCCCAGCAGCGATGTATTCTCGATCATGTCCGAAACGATTCGGACATTCTGGCCCTCCACCTCAAGGAGCGACAACGATGTCACCGTCAAAGGCTGTCAACACTCTCGACCCCACGTACTCCCAGCTCACCATCGGCGTGTGCCCCGACCAGTGGGGCGTCTGGTTCCCGGACGACCCCAAGCAGATGAGCCCCCGCCAGGCCTGGGAGGAGATGGCTGAGGCCGGCTTCGAGGTGATCGAGACCGGGCCCTTCGGCTACTTCCCGACCGACCCCAAGGAGCTGCAGAAGTGGTGCGACGAGTACGGCATGCGCGTGGTCGCCGGCACCGGCTGGGGAGTCCTTCACAAGGCTGAGGCCTGGGAGACCACCCTCACGACCTTCCGTGCCATCGCCGAGACCCACGCCGCCGTCGGTGCCGAGTACATCGTCCACCTCCCCCCGCTGTACCGCGACGACAAGACCTGGGAGTGGACCGACGACCGAGTCCTGAGCGACGACGCCTGGAGGCTCTACATCGAGCACGCCAACGCCCTGGGGCAGATGCTGCTCGACGAGTACGGCCTCAAGATGGTCCTCCACCCCCACGGTGACTCCCACATCGAGACGCCCGAGGAGATCGCCCGTGTCCTCGACGCCACTGACCCGTCCTACGTCAACCTGTGCCTGGACTCCGGGCACGTCGTCTACGGCGGCGGTGACCCGATCGAGCTGTGCAAGAAGTACCCCGAGCGCATCGCCTACGTCCACATCAAGGCCTTCGACGAGGACATCACCCGCCAGGCCCACGAGAAGGACTGGCCCTTCGGTGAGGCCGTGACCAAGGGTGCTTCGGTGTGCCCGCCCAAGGGTCTGCCCGAGATGCACGCCTTCGTTGACGCCCTGGCTGCCCTCGACAAGCCGCTCTACGCGATCTGTGAGCAGGACTGCTACCCCTGCGACCCGTCCTTCCCCAAGCAGAACGCGATCAACATGCGTCAGTACCTGGCTGAGTGCGGCCTGGGTCTGGCCTGACCTCGGTCTGAACCTCTCCACCCCCCTGACTCGCTGTGGGCACCGCCGCGCTCCGTACGACGGTGCCCACAGCACCCCCACCACACCATGACTCAAGGAAGAGATACTGACATGACTGTTCGCATTGGACTCGTCGGCGCCGGCGGCATGGGCCGTGCACACCTTGCCCGCATCCACAATGACCTCGCGGGCGCCAAGATCACTGCTGTGGCCGACATCGTCCTGGACGCAGCCCGCTCGGCGGCCGAGCCCTACGGTGCCAAGGCTTATGACAACTCCGAGGCGCTGATCAACGACCCCGAGGTCGACGCCGTCGTCATCGCCACCTTCGGCAAGGTTCACGCTCCCGACGTCATCAAGTGCATCGAGGCAGGCAAGTACGTCCTGTGCGAGAAGCCGCTGGCAACCACTGCTGAGGACTGCCTGGCCATCATGGAGGCTGAGCAGAAGGCTGGCAAGAAGCTCGTCACTGTGGGCTTCATGCGTCGATTCGACGCCGCCTACAACGAGATGAAGGCTGTCCTGGACAAGGGGGACAACGGTGAGGCGCTGCTGGTTCACAACCGTCACCGCAACCCTTCGGTTCCCGAGTCCTACACCTCGCGCATGGCGATCGACGACACCGCCATCCACGAGATCGACACCATGCGCTGGCTGCTGGGAGAGGAGATCACCGAGGTCCGCGTTGACCGCCCGAAGCTGACCACCCGCCGCTTCGACCACCTCATTGACCCGGTCGTCGTGGTGATGCGCACGGAGTCCGGCGTCCTCATTGACGATGAGGTGAACGTCAACCTCGAGTACGGATACTCCATTGAGTGTGAGCTCGTGCTGGAGAACGCGGCTGTGCGCCTGGGGGACCAGGAGAAGATCTTCATCCGTGACATCCACGGTGACCGCAACGCCATGTGCCAGTCCCACATCGACCGCTTCCAGGCTGCTTTCAACACCGAGTTCCAGTCCTGGATCAACGCGGTGGCTGCTGGTGAGCACACCGGATCGACGTCCTGGGATGGCTACGCTGCCACCGCAGTCGTGGACGCAGCGGTGGAATCGCTTGAGAACGACGGCAAGGTTGTCAAGGTTGCGCTGGTGGAGCGCCCCGCCTTCTACGCGTGAGTTGTCCTGACACATTAAGTCTGGACATTTACCCCTTGTTAAGACATACTTGTCCTAGCGACGAGGATGTCGACGTCAGAGAGGAGGACCCAATGGCTGACATTGCCTTGGATCCGAACATGTATTACATGACGATGTCTACTCCGGACGCGCTGCGTAAGGCACGCGAGCTCGGCTTCGACTTCGTTGAGCTCTCCCCGAACCACGAGCTGCACCTGTGGCACCACTACCCCAAGGCCGACCGCGCCTTCCTCGATGAGATCCTCAAGGCGCAGAAGGACACCGGGGTCAGGGTCCGCACCCTCAACCCGGTGTTCAACTGGTCCTCGCCCGATGAGGCCGAGCGCCAGGCGCAGGTGCGCAACTGGCGCCGTCTACTGGAGATCGCTGACGCGCTTGACGTGCGCGACATTGTCTCGGAGTTCTCCGGCGACCGTAACCAGGCCAGCCGCTCTGAGCAGCAGTGGTACCGCTCGATGGAGGAGCTTGCTCCCGACTTTGAGCGTTACGGGATCCGCCTCAACATGGAGGCTCACCCCTATGACTTTGTTGAGCTCCATGATCGTGCTCTTGAACTGGTCCGCTCCATTGACAAGGACTGGATTGGCTATGAGTACTGCTGCCCGCACACCTTCCACCTGTCTGACGGTGCAGGTGACGTGGCGCGTATGATCCGCACGGCGGCGGAGGCTGGCAAGCTGCGTGAGGTTCACGTGGCTGACGGCTTCAACCACCGGGCCAACGACGGTAACCGCTACATCATCAACCCTCCGGGTGCTGACGTGACGGTTCACCAGCACAACGCCATCGGGCAGGGTGAGGTCCCCTGGGATCAGGTGTTCTCTACCCTGCGCGAGGTCGGATTCGACGGCGTGCTAAGCGTGTGCATCTTCGGATGGCACGAGTACGCCGACGACTACAACCGGGCTGCCCTGGCCCGGTTGAAGGAAGAACTCGGCTGATACCTGAGGGCGCCGGGAGGCGTGCGGCGTTATCGCGCCCTCTCGGCCGGTCTCCGAGTCCCTTCTTCCTCTCACTGGTTCCGTGGTGATGCGGGGCCACGCGACGCCGTCGGTCATACTGGCGGGTCATCCCTGACCTAGCGACGAGGCTAGGTCCTTCTCTCAAAGGAGAATCTGTGTCACACGCCCCTGTTACAGCGACTGACCTGTCGCGTGAGCGGCTGGAGGAGCTTGTCAAGACGACGCCTGCCTCCGGCAAGAAGCGCTCCCTTGGCCTGATCGCGCTGGTCGCGACCTTAGGCTCCCTGCTCTTCGGCTACGACACCGGTGTCATCTCTGGTGCTCTGCCGTACATGTACCTTCCTCACGCTGCCGGAGGCCTCGGCCTGACCACGGCCGAAGAGGGGTGGATTGGCGGCCTGCTATGCCTGGGTGCCGCGCTGGGTGCCTCGGTGGGCGGCAAGCTGAGCGACAAGTACGGTCGTCGTCACAACATCACGCTGCTGGCCATCATCTTCTTCTTCGGGGCCGTGGGCTGTGCCCTGAGCGTCAACATCTGGATGCTCTACGTCTTCCGGGTCATTCTTGGCTTCGCCGTCGGAGGCGCCTCGGCTACCGTCCCGGTCTTCCTCGGGGAGACCGCGCCCAAGCGCATCCGTGGCACCCTGGTGGCCCTGGACCAGATGATGATCGTCTTTGGTCAGTTCCTGGCCTTCTCCATGAACGCCGCCATCGCTCAGGTCAACGGCGGACCTCACGTCACGACGGCTGACGGGACCCTGGACTACACCACGAAGGTCGCCAACGACGTCGCCAACGGCCTGGCCGTCACCGGCGGAAACGGACACACCTGGCAGTGGATGCTCATCCTGGCCTCGCTGCCCGCCATCGCGCTGTGGGTCGGTATCCGCATGATGCCTGAGTCCTCACGATGGTACGTCGCCAACCTCCGGATCCCCGAGGCCATCGGCTCCCTCAAGCGCGTGCGTAACGAGGCCAAGGACGGCTCCATCGTCGACGAGATCGACGAGATGCTGGAGGTACGTCGCAAGGAGGCCAGTCAGGAGAAGTGGCGCCTGGGCCAGATCTGGAACACCAGGTGGACCCGTCACCTGCTGGTCATCGGTATCATCCTGGGCCTGGCTGACCAGGTCACCGGTATCAACACCGCCATGTACTACACGCCCAAGGTCCTGGCTGCCGCGGGCTTCCCGATGACGGACGCCATCTCCCTCAACGTGATCTCCGGTGGTATCTCCTTCATCGGCTCGGCCGTGGGGCTGTGGCTCGTCACCCGCTTCGCCCGCCGTCACGTGGGTATCTACCAGGAGGCCGGCATCGTGGTCTCCCTGGGCCTGCTGGCAGCCGTCTTCTACTTCCTCATCCAGCCCTACCAGAACGCGGACGGCGACATCTCCGGCGCCCCGGCCTTCGCCCCGATCCTCGTGCTCGTCATCGTCTGCCTGTTCGTCTTTGTCAAGCAGTCCGGTACGGTCACCTGGGTCCTGGTTGCCGAGATCTTCCCCTCGAAGATTCGTGGTACCGCGATGGGTCTGGCTGTCGGAGCACTGTGGATCGGCAACGCGCTTGTCTCCATCGTCTTCCCGATCATGATGAAGAACCTGGGCGGCGCAGGTACCTACCTGGTCTTCTGCCTGCTCAACGTCCTGTCTCTGCTCTTCTACATCAAGTTCGTTCCTGAGACGAAGTACCACTCTCTGGAGGAGCTCGAGGAGCGCTTCGAGAAGGAGTACAGCTGATCGACGGCACGTGTCCGGCGCTGACCTGAGGGTCGGCGCGGACCTCGCCTGAGACGGACACCTCGGCACCCCGACCGCACACGTGGTCGGGGCGCCGTCGTCTGTCGGGGCGATGATGAGCGTCTGGCGCGTCTGAGGGCGGGGCTGTTGGGGCCTGGGGGTGGTGCAAGGAGCCCGTCGTGCATGACACGGGCCCCGGTGGGGGAGAGGGCGGCGTACTTGTCCCCGGTGGCGGCGTGCCTGCGGGGCGGGGGCGTGGCTGCCTGGTGACGGCGTACTTCTAGTCGGTGGGGGCGTGGCTGTGCGTTGACGGCGTATCTGACGACGTTCTCAGATACGCCGTCAACGCACAGCCACGCCCCCAACAACCCCACGCACGCCCCCAACAACCCCACGCACGCCCCCAACAACCCCACGCACGCCCCCAACAACCCCACGCACGCCCCCAAGCAGCTGATGAGGGCTCCTTGGCGCGAGAGGGGCACTGGAGCCTGGGTGAGCCAGGAATGCATCACATGAGTCTCTGCGAGAGGAGTCGCCGGAGACGTCAGCCGCCCCTCTGCGCCGGCGTACCGTCGTGCCGGAGCCGGAAGGACCACGTGCTGACCGTCGCTCTCCTGGGTACAGGCTTGATCGGGCGTCCGCTCCGAGAACCTTGCCCCCAGACATCGCGTTCTTCACCGGCCTCGCCGCCGCCTTGGGCGACGGTTATGGGCTGGTCGGTCCCCACCTGCCCTCATCCGGGATCCCAGGTGCATGGCTCCTGCGCCGTCGCACAGACGCATGAGGATCAGGACGCCGGAGGTGACGCGGTGTCCTAGCCGAGCAGCAGTGAGGTGAGCGTGGCGACCAGAGCGACGAAGCCTACGGAACGCCGTTGACTCCGCGGCGGGGTGCGGACGGGAGGCTGCCGCACGAGATGTATTTATGTCCTGACAAAGATGTGTCGGTGGGGTAGTGTTGAGCACGAACGAGGACGCGGGAGCGCCCCAACCGCCCAGCCGAGAGAGACTGAACCATGACGAGCAACGAAGCACTCCAGATCCCCGAGACGATGCGTGCCGCGGTGCTGCGCGACCACGCCAAGGGTCTCGAGGTCGAGACGATCCCTACCCCCCGTCCCAAGAACGGCGAGGTCCTCATCAAGGTCGCGGCCTGCGGCCTGTGCCACTCTGACCTGCACGTGATCGGCGGCGCGATCGCCTTCCCGCTGCCCGCCGTCCTGGGGCACGAGGTCACCGGTACGATCGTCGAGGTCGGCCCCGGTAACGAGCACACCGGCCTCAAGGTCGGTCAGAACGTCGCGGGCGGCTTTCTCATGCCCTGCGGCCAGTGCGACGCCTGCGCCCGCGGCCATGACGAGCTGTGCGGCCCCTTCTTCGACCTCAACCGCCTCAAGGGTGTGCTCTACGACGGGACCACACGCCTGTCCAGCCTTGATGGCGAGCCCATCTACATGTACTCCATGGGCGGCCTGGCTGAGTACGCCGTCGTTCCTGCTACCGCGGTCGCCCCGGCCCCTGAGTCCATCGACCTCGTTCCCGCCGCCATCCTCGGTTGCGCTGCCATGACCGGTTACGGCGCGGTGCGCCGCGGCGCGGACCTGCGCTTCGGTGAGACCGTCGCCGTCGTGGCCACCGGTGGTGTGGGCACCAACATCGTCCAGATCGCGGCCGCCATGGGCGCCTCGCAGGTCATCGCTATCGACGTCTCCGACGAGAAGCTGGCGCCGATGTTCGGCTACGGCGCGACCGCCGTGGTCAACTCCGTGACGCAGGACGCCCGCGAGGAGGTCTTCCGGCTCACCGGCGGCAAGGGTGTGGACGTGTCCTTCGAGGCCCTGGGGATCCCGGCCACCTGGAAGACGGCGCTCAACGTCCTGTCCGACGGCGGTCGTATGGTTCCGATCGGCCTGGGCGCCGGTGTCCAGACCGCTGAGGTGGAGATCAACCGTACCGTGCGTCGCTCCCAGTCGATCCTGGGCTCCTACGGTGCCCGTACCCGTCAGGACCTGCCGGCCGTGGTCGACCTGGCCGCGCGCGGCATCATCAACTACAAGGACGTCGTCTCCCGTCGCTTCCCGCTCGAGGAGGCAGGAGCCGGCTACGAGGCGCTGCGCAACCGTGAGGTCCAGGGCCGCGCCGTCGTCGACATGAGCCTGTGAGCGCTCAGCAGGCTTGAGCACCTGAGCTGAGCCGCGCACACGTCAGGGGCGCCCGCCACCGAGGAGGTGGCGGGCGCCCCTGACGTTGTCATGATGTGGCGCAGTTTGGCACGGTGACGTGGTGCTCCGGTACGGGCGAGGGGAGTGTTGGATGAGGCGCTGGCAGCGCGTGAGTGCTCAGCCAGATCACACAAAGACCGGTGGGCCACTATGTCCGAATGGAATAGTGACCCACCGGTTCAGAGCCAAGCAGACTCAGCGTTTCGCTAGCGCCCGGGCATCACATGCTCACAGAGTGAACAGCGTGGACTCGATGTACGTGCGTGCCTTCTCGCCGTACTCGTGCGGGTTGGCCACAGCCGGGTCCTGCTCAGCCTCGACCAGGATCCACTTGTCGTAGCCGTGGTCGATGAGGAACTTGTAAGGCTCGGTAAAGTCGATCATGCCGTCGCCGGGGACGGTGAACATACCGTTGAGGAAGGAGTCGAGGAAGGAGCGCTCAAGCTTCTTGGACTCTTCCATCTTCTCCGGACGCACATCCTTGAAGTGGACGTGCTTGATGCGGTCGATGGTGGCCTCAAGCAGACCCATGACGTCGCCGTCGCCGACGAAAGCGTGACCAGTGTCGAACAGGAGGGAGACCTTGGACGGGTCGGTCATCTCCATGAGACGGATGGTCTCCTCCTTGGTCTGGACCACCGTGCCCAGGTGGTGGTGGTAGACCAGCTCAAGGCCGTGCTCGTGGGCGATGTCGCCCAGACGGTTGAGGCCCTCGGCCAGCACCGGCCACTCCTCGTCCTTGAGCACGGGCTTGTTGGTGAAGATGCAGATGTCGCGGTCGCCCTGCACCGATCCAGTCTGCTCGGAGACCACGATGCGGGTGGCGCCCAGGTACTGCAGGTACTCACAGTTGGCAGTGAACTCAGGGATGACGGCGTCAATGCCATCACGCACGATGAAGGACGAGAACCACTGCGCCACGATCTTGATGCCGCGGGCGTCAGCGCGCTCCTTTGTCTCCTCCTTGCTGGGGTACCAGCCGGCGACCTCGGTGCCGAGGTAGCCCAGGTCGGCAAGGTCGAGCAGCTCGTCCTCGAGGGTGTTGTAGGCGCCGACCTCCTTGACATCGTCGTTGCGCCAGGCGATGGGGTGCATACCCCATGAGATGCCGTGCGGGTCATTGATGGCAGTGGCAGGGGCGAGGCGGAATGCCATGTCAATCTCCTTTGATAGAGGCTAGATGAGGGTGGCCCATGGGCCGGTCGGAAGAGGGGTCGATGGTGCGCTCGCTCTTCCGGTTGCTCACGCGAGTTATCTTATTTGTCCGAACGAATCGCGGTCAATGACAACGAGTGTCACTCGGCGATACCTCGCCTGAGGGATGCATATGTCAGGAGTAACGCTCTTCCATGTCGTGCTCAACCTGCTCAAGGGATCGTCCCGACGTTTCAGGCATGATCTTGAACAGGATGACGGCGACGATGAGGTTGAGCACACCGTAGAGCGCGTAGGTCAGACCACCGCCAAGAGATTCCATCATGGGCGGGAATGTCCAGGTGATGATCGCGTTGGCGATCCACATGCAGAAGATGGCAGTGCCGTTCATGACGCCGCGAACGTTGGCGGGGAAGATCTCACCCATCATGGTCCACACCACGGTTCCGTTGGAGGACTGGACGATGAGCATGAACACGGCCATCAGGCCCAGGATGAGGTAGGCGGTCCAGGCAGGCGGCGTGGTGCCGGCGGACATGTGCGGGGCGATGGCCAGCTGGAAGGTTGCGGCGATGCCGAGCAGGCACAGGCCCACACCGGTGACGTCGGCGATGAGGATCTGACGACGGCGGAAGCGCATGATGAGCCAGATACCCAGAGCGGAGCCAACCACGCTCATCACGCCGTTGGCGACCTGTGCCGTGATGGATGCGGAGGTGGACATGCCGGCGTACTCCAGCACCTTGGGGGCGTAGTACATGACCGTGTTGACGCCGGTGGTCTGGTTAATGACAGCGAGGAAAATTCCAACTAGCAGAAGCCTACGCAGCCACGGGGTAGACCAGACATAGCCCAGTCCCTTGGCCCGCTGCTGCTCGAGCAATTCATGCTGGCGAGACTCTGCCATCTCCATGAGCTCGTCCTCGAGCGGGCCGTCCTTGCCGGGCTCGCGCACCCGCTTGAGGGAGGCAATGGCGTCATACAGGCGCTCCTTGGCGATGTACCAGCGAGAAGACTCGGGCATGAGGCGGATACCGATCCACAGTGCGATGGCGGGAATCGAGCAGAGCACCAGCATGTAGCGCCAGGCCTCGCCGTTACCGGAAGTGATGGTGAGCTGGTCGAGGAAAGCGTGGAACTGCTCGCTGGTCATCGATCCACCCTTGGATGTTTGCAGGGCGGTGAGGGTGTCGTAGGAGTACGCCCCAGGCTCAAAGAGGCCGGAAGGATCAGCCTCGATGGTGAGCTGGGGGCCACCCTTGGCCGTGTTGATGATTGCATTCATGGTGAATGCGAGCAGCTGGCCGGTGACGATCATGAGCTGGTCGATGGCGACGATCGAACCGCGGATGCGCTTGGGCGCGGTCTCTGCCAGATACACCGGCACGGTAGCGCTGGCGCCACCCACGGCCAGGCCGAGGATGACGCGGAACGGGTACATCACCCATACGTTGGGAGCGAAGGTAGTCCCTAGAGCGCCAACGAGGAAGATGATGGCGAGCAAGGTGATGTTGTGGCGGCGACCGTAACGGTCGGACAGCCGTCCACCGAACAGCGCGCCAAGTGCCGCACCGATGAGCAGGGTTCCGCCGATCGCTCCCTCTTCGAGGCTGGTCAGCTGCAGGCCCTTGGCGGCGTCGGGCATGTACATGTACGGCAGGGCGCCGGAGATGACTCCGGTGTCGTAGCCGAACAGGAGGGAGCCGAGCGTGGCGACGGCGGCGATGGAGAGGATGCCTCTGTGCTTGCCGGAGGCGGGTGTGTGGCTGACGGCCTGCGCCATCTGCTCGCGGGTGATCCCCTTCAAGGAGATCCGTTGAGCGCTGGTGGTCATGCCTTGTCCTTTCTGAATATCTGAGGCTCGGCGTCGTTGTCCGGCCTTGAGAAGGCGGGAAAAATGGGGTGCTCAGGCGTCAAAGGTGGTGTTGCCCTGGACTCGGGGAACGTCATGCCACTGGCCGTCGGCTGCGGAGGCGACGACGGCCTCGTCGACCTCGGCGGCGCACCAGGCGTCAGCGGCCGAGGGCGCCAGCTGCTCACCGGTGAGGACGGACTTGAGGAACTGGGCGGCCTCGATGGACTTCATGTCGTCAAAGCCCATCGAGGTGCCGATGGCGGGCTGGTAACGGCTCCAGTCGCCCCAGGCCGGGCCGGCCATGGCGCGGGTGTAGCCGTGGGTGGGGCCGCCGTCGACGGTGGTGCACACCTCGAGCTCGTTGAGACGCTCGAAGTTCCAGCGGGCCGAGCCGTTGGTGCCGTAGACCTCGACGACGTACTCGGCGCGCGGGCCCACGCTGACGCGCGAGGACTCCATGGTGCCGATGACGCCGCCGTCGAAACGGACCAGCATGGAGACGTAGTCCTCGTTCTCGACCGGGCCGCGCTCGTCGCCGATCTCGAAGCCGGAGTGCCCGAAGCCCAACTTGGTGGGGATGGGACGCTCGGTGATGAAGGTGTCGGTGGCGGCGGTGACCGAGGCGATACGACCGACGACGTACTGGGCCAGGTCGGCGCCGTGGCTCATGAGGTCGGGAACGACGCCGGCACCGGCCTTCTCGCGCGAGGCGCGCCAGGTCAGGGGCCCCAGGGGGGAGGAGTTGTAGTCGGCGATGAGCCACACGCGCACGTTGGTGATGCGGCCGAGCTTGCCGGTGCGCACGAGCTCGCGCATGTACTCGATGGCGGGGGTGTGGCGGTAGTTGAAGCCGACGGCGGTGACCAGGCCGGCCTTCTCGGCGGCCTGGGCCACGGTGCGGGCCTGCTCGGCGCTGACTCCCATGGGCTTCTCGATCCAGAAGGGCTTGCCGGCCTCGATGGCGGCCAGGGCGATCTCGGCGTGGAGGAAGTTGGGGGAGCAGATCGAGACGACGTCGATCTCGGGGTCGGCCAGCAGCTCGTGGTAGTCGGCGTAGGCGCGCTCGAAGCCGAGGTCCTCGACGGCGGCGCGCTGGACCTCCTCGATGGGGTCGGCGGCGGCGACCAGGCGGGCCTCGACGCCGAGCTCGGGGAAGCGCTCGGAGACCGAGCGGTAGGAGCGGGCGTGCAGGCGCCCCATCCATCCGAGGGAGATAACGCCGACGCCGATCGTCTTCTTTGCCATGGTGAGTGAGCTCCTTCGTGCCGTCATTGGCGTGTGTGGGAGTGTGGTGGGCACGCGCCCCGTCGTTGGTAACGCGCGTCACCACTTTGTACAGACAAAATTAGCAGCGTGCACCTGGGTGCGCAAGAGGTGGTGTGAGAACCGACCTGGTCAGGTCGCGCGTTCCGCCTGCCCGCCAGGGCGCCGACGAGGAGGACAGGGGTGGCTCAGCCCTCAGAAAGAGGCTGTGAGGAGTCGCGGACCACCAGTCTCGCCCCCACGACCCGGTGCACCGGGGCCTGCGTGGGCTCCTGAAGAAGGAGGGACACGCACTGAGCCGCCAGCAGGTCCGGTGACTGGTCGATGCTGGTGAGGCGGAACTCGGGGCGGTCGGCCCACGGGGAGTTGTCGTAGGACACCAGCGCGACGTCACGCCCTGGGCGCAGGCCTGAGGCCAGCAGGGCCGTGTGCAGGTCAAGCGCCAGGACGTCGTTGTACGCCACCGCGCCAAAGCGCCCTGCCGTGCGCGAGCGCGCCGCAGCCAGGGCGGGCGTGGCGCCGTCGTCGCAGACCACCGCCTGGAAGCGCATGCCGAGACGCTTCGCGGCCAGGCGGCACGCCTCGCGACGCTCGTCGACCAGCGTCTCGTGCATCGATCCTGACGGGCTGAAGAACACCGTCTCGGACACGCCCTGGCTCGCGAGGTGATCAGCGATCTGCGCGGCGGCGTCGTCCTCGTCGAGCCGGACGACGTTGAGCGTGTCGGTGTCCAGGCGGCGGTCCATGACGACCAGGGGGAGCTGGGCGGACAGCTCACGCAGCTCCGTCAGTGACAGGGAGGTGCCGGGCAGGATGAGGCCCTCGGGCCGCATGGACAGCACGTCGTCGATCGTGGATCGCTCCACCTGGTCCGTCAGGTCCGAGACGAAGGAGGCCAGGATGTAGCCGGCCTGTGAGGCGTGGCGCCGCAGGGCCCGCAGCAGCAGGTCGAAGAAAGGGTTGTCGAGGTAGGGCACGATCACCGCCAGGCGTCGCGAGCGACGGGAGGCGAGCTCGGTGGCCGCGTTGTTCGGCCGGTAGCGCAGGGTGCGGGCCGCCTCCAGGATCCGCTGGCGGGTCTTGTCCGACATGCGGCCCCCGCCCTTGAGGGCCAGGGAGACCAGGCCACGAGAGACCTTCGCCAGGTCGGCGACGTCCTGCTGGGTGGCAGGCGCTCGGCGAGCAGTGGGAGCGGCCTCAGGCACGGGAACCTCCGAGGGGTGGCGGGTGTGCTCCTCAGGATAGGGCGGATCACACGAGCAGGTAGATCGCCGAGCCGATCGTCAGCAGCGTGACCAGGGGGTTGAAGACCTTCTCGTTCATCCGGGTGGCCAGGGAGCGGCCGGCAAAGGCGGAGACGATGACCACCGGGACCAGGACGGCGTCCGTCGCCAGGGTGCTGACGTGGATGATCCCCAGGCCGATCGAGAAGGGGAGCTTGACCAGGTTGACCAGGAAGAAGAACCAGGCGGTCGTGCCCAGGAAGGTGGAGATCGAGAAGCGTGAGGCCAGGAAGTACATCGTGGTCACCGGGCCCCCGGCGTTGGCGGCCATCGTCGTGAACCCTGCCAGGGTGCCGTAGACCGCGCGTCCGGCGCGCCCCTGGACCTGCGGCGGCCTGGGCAGGCGCATGAGCAGCAGGGTGACGGCGATCAGGGCCAGGAGCAGCACGCCGATGAACCGCTGCGTCGCGCCGTCGGAGGCCACGTGCAGGAAGGCGGCCCCCAGCACCACGCCAGCCAGCACACCAGGAACCAGGCGCCGCAGCGTCGGCCAGTCGGCGTCGCGGCGGTACATCCAGATCGCCAGGACGTCGCCGACCAGGAGGAGGACGAGCATGGTGCCCGTGGAGGCCTTGGCGGGCAGCACGGCGGCGAACAGTGCGACGGCAAGGGTCGCGGCTCCGGGCAGCGCGGTCTTGGAGACCCCGATCGCCGCTGCCGCGATGACGAGGACCACCCAGGTCGAGGTAGACAGCATTGTCAGCACAAAGGCATCCTAGTGTCACGGACGGACGATTCGCACCTGCTCTGAGGACCTGCGTCGTCGGAGTCCGGGCCCCGACCCTACCGGTGACAGGAGACGGTCGATGAAGATCGCACGAAGCTCAGCGCAGCGCCGTCTGCGCCTCCTGCTGGCGTGCACCGGCGTGGCTACCGGCGGTGCCTGGGGCTCGGTGGCGCTCGCCCTCGCTCACGACCACGCCAGCGCCTCGCTGCTGCAAGGACAGGCGGCGACGGCGGAGACGGTGAGGATCATCGTCCTTCTGGCTGCGCTGCCGCTGGGCGCACTGGTCGGGGCGCTGCCCCTGGACCTGGTCTCCCACGCGCTGGGACGACGGCCGGCGACGTTGGTGTGTGCCACCTTGGTCATGGTCGGAGCCGTGGTCGGGGCCGTGAGCGCCGCCGTGGCCTCCACCTGGGGGCAGTCGGTCGGGGCGCTGGTCACGGGTCTGGGTGTCGGCGGCTTCACCATCGTGACGCCCAAGCTGGCTCACGAGCTGGCCGAGCGCGGGCACCGCAGGCTCGTTCCCCGTCTTGCTGCCTCGCTGCCAGCAGGAGCGGGCCTGGCGCTGCTTGCCGGTGAGGCCGGTGAGCTGCTCCTGCCGGGCCAGGCCCTGGTGCTCGGGTGGCTGGCCCCCTTGACCTCCGGCGTCCTGGTCGTCCTGGTCGCCACCAGCCTGCCTGAGACGCCTCACTGGTACGTCGCCCACGGCAAGGTCGAGGCCGCTCACGCTGCCCTGCGCCGGATGACCGATCCGCTCGAGGCCGCGGTCGGGATCGACTGGGTGATGATGGACGCCGGGATGCTCGGTGAGCAGAAGGCGCTGAGCGCGAGCGACCTGCGCGTGGACCGGGTGCGCCGGACCGTCGTGGTCGGTGCGGTGCTTGAGCTGGTCCAGGGGCTGCCGCTGGGGCTGACGGCGATCTGCCTGACGCCGGCGGCCCTGGCGCTTCGTGCAGGAGGGTGTGCGCCGGTGTGGGGTGTCGCCGCGCTGGCGTGCGCGTGGATGGTGCTGGGGATCGTCGCCAGGCGCCGTCGTCCCGAGCACATGCTGCTGGCCTGGGTGCTGGCTGGTACCGGGATGGCGGCCTGCGGCCTGGTGCTCCTGACGCTGCTGGGGCGCATGGGCCTGGCTGGGGACCAGTGGGTGCTGGTGGTGGTGTCCACGATCCTCGTCGCCGCCCACTACGTGCTTATCGCCCCGGCCTGCACCGGCGGCACCGATCCGCTGGTGCCGCCCTGGCTGCTGCGCTCCCAGCGTCGCGCTGAGGCCGTCAACCGCCCGCTTGTCCAGCTCGTGTCAGTCCTGTGCCCGACGCTCATGCTCGCGCTGGGGGTGAGTGGCCCGGTCGTCCTCGGGGTGTGCCTGGGGCTGCAGCTGACAAGTCTGCTGCTCGTGCTGCTCGCGCTGCCGCGGCTGGCTACGGCGCTGCGCTGAGGAGGGGGCGCGGCGGCGCCGCGGCTGGCAGTGGGTATTGCGTGCTGCTGAGGCTGTGGCGGTGGTTGTGGTGCTGGTAGGGGGTGTGGCGGTGGTTGCAGTGCCGGGGTGAAGACGGTGTTGACAGCAATGAGGGTGACGGTGCTCTTGGCGGCGTGCCTGCGTGCTGTGAAAGCGTGCCTGTGCGCTGTGGGCGTGTCCTACGACGTCGTCACGCACGCCCTCGTCGTGGAGGCACGCCCCGTCATTGGGAAGCCACGCCGCCACAACACGCAGGCACGCCGCTATGTGGTGCGTAGGCCTCACGGGGGTGGCCGGGCTTTGGTGGCCGGGCTTTGGTGGCCGGGCTTGGCAATACGTGCCTTGGTGATCGAGCCGTGGCGCACGAGCCTGGCGCACAGGCTTTTGGGAGGGTCGGGCCTAGGCAGTGGGCCTGGGGGCTTGAGCACGTCCCAGCCGGACGCGGCCCGGACACGACAAGAGCGCCGACCCTCGTTGGGCGGCGCTCGCGGTGCTGACGTGACCTCGTGGTGGCCTGACGGTGTCGGGCGTCCCGGTCTACGTCGCTGCGCGGGCTTCGCTGGCCGCGCAGCTCAGGAAAGCCCGGGGGGCTTCCCGGACCTTTTCGGGGAGCCTCAGGCGCTCATCAGGTTGATGCCGGTGTAGGTGCCCACGAAGGCCGCGATCGAGCCGGTGACGCCCGAGGCGATGAGCAGCGGGGCGGAGGCGGTGAGAGCGCCGACGGCAGCCATGACGACGATGACGGCGGCAATGATGGCCATACCGATCTTGAAGGTGAGCAGGTCGGCAGCCTTGACCTCAGCCTCGGAGGAGGCGGTGGACTCAGGGGTGGTGACAACGACCTGGTCGATGACGGGAGCGATCATGGTGGTGTTCCTTTCGGTTCCGCTGTGCGGAACCGTGAAGGAGGCCCCGCACGGCTGTGTGCCCGACCGGTCTGGTCGGATCCGACCCCGGTGGGCCGGTGGCTTCAGCATAGACAGGTCGTCGACGCCTTGTCGAGGTGATTGTCCATACAAACTATGAGGGATGAGTCGCACACTCGACTGCCCGGTTACTAGGGGCGGCCAGCGTCCCTCCGCCGGCTGCGGCCTGTGGCAGGCACCCCTGCCGTCTCCTCGCTATCCTGGGCCGGTGACGACCAATCCCCACGCCACCGCCTCGCACGCGGACCCGCAGGCCACCGGCCCGGTCCTCGTCGTCGACTTCGGTGCGCAGTACGCCCAGCTCATCGCCCGCCGCGTGCGTGAGGCGAGTGTCTACTCCGAGATCGTCCCGTCCTCGATGCCGGTGGAGCAGATGCTTGCCAAGCACCCGGCGGCCATCATCCTGTCCGGTGGCCCCTCCTCGGTCTATGCCGACGGCGCCCCGGGCATCGACCCAGCCGTCTTCGACGCAGGCGTGCCGGTTCTCGGCATCTGCTACGGCTTCCAGACCATGGCCCAGGCCCTGGGCGGCACGGTGGGGCGCACCGGCACGCGCGAGTACGGCCACACCGAGGCCAAGGTCGACGCCAGCTCCTGCCTCTTCGCCGGCACGCCGCTGGACCAGGCCGTGTGGATGAGCCACGGGGACGCCGTCCAGGCCGCCCCGGCGGGCTTCGCCGTCACCGCCTCCACGGCAGAGACCCCGGTGGCGGCCTTCGAGAACCGCGAGCGCGGCCTGTACGGTCTGCAGTGGCACCCCGAGGTCCTCCACTCCGCCTACGGCCAGAAGGCGCTGGAGAACTTCCTGCACGAGGCTGCCGGCATCCCGGCCACCTGGACGGCTGGCAACATCATTGACGAGCAGGTCGAGGCCATCCGCGCCCAGGTCGGCGACGCTCACGTCATCTGCGGCCTGTCAGGCGGGGTGGACTCCTCGGTGGCCGCGGCGCTGGTCCACCGCGCGATCGGTGACCAGCTGACCTGCATCTTCGTTGACCACGGCCTGCTGCGCGCCGGCGAGCGTGAGCAGGTGGAGCAGGACTACGCCGCTGGCATGGGCATCCGCGTCATCACCGTGGACGAGTCCGAGCGCTTCCTCTCCGCGCTGGCTGGGGTGACGGACCCTGAGACCAAGCGCAAGATCATCGGCCGGGAGTTCATCCGCTCCTTCGAGGCGGCCCAGCGTCGCGTCATCGAGATGGTGGGTGAGCAGGGGGGCGAGATCAAGTTCCTCGTCCAGGGCACGCTCTACCCCGACGTCGTGGAGTCCGGTGGCGGTACCGGGACGGCGAACATCAAGAGCCACCACAACGTCGGCGGCCTGCCTGACGACCTCAATTTCGCCCTGATCGAGCCGCTGCGCACCCTGTTCAAGGACGAGGTGCGCGCGATCGGTCGCGAGCTGGGCGTGCCGGAGAAGATCGTGGCTCGCCAGCCCTTCCCGGGCCCTGGCCTGGGGATCCGCGTCATCGGTGAGGTGACGCGCGAGAACCTGGAGATTCTGCGGGCGGCGGACCTCATCGCTCGCGAGGAGCTGACGGCCGCCGGCCTGGACGAGGAAATCTGGCAGTGCCCGGTCGTCCTGCTGGCTGACGTGCGCTCGGTGGGAGTCCAGGGCGACGGCCGCACCTACGGTCACCCGATCGTGCTGCGCCCGGTCTCTTCCGAGGACGCGATGACGGCGGACTGGACCCGCCTGCCTTACGACGTCTTGGCGCGGATCTCCACGCGCATCACCAACTCCGTCCCGGAGGTCAACCGCGTGGTTCTGGACTGCACCTCCAAGCCGCCGGGCACCATCGAGTGGGAGTGAGGTCGGCCCTTAACTCCCTGGACGACGGCGGCCGGTGACCTGATGAGCAAGAGGTCACCGGCCGCCGTCGTCATGCTCGAGGGAGCCTCTGGTCCGTCTGACGCCATGGTGAGAGCAGGCCTGCCTGACCGTCCCTGCGGCGCTCGGCCTGGCCCGCGGGCCAGGCGAGGGGCGACGTCGTCGGTGAGGCCGTGGAGCGCACCCGCCCCCTTGCTGCCTTCCAGGACCTGGCAGGCCCTGGAAGGCGGGCGGTCACCGGCAGAGGCTGGAGCCGTTCCTCGAGTGTGCAGGTAGGGGCATGAGCGTGCACCTGGGGGCTGCACACTCGTACCAGCACCTGCACGCTCACGCCTGGACCAGGAGAACCGATGCAGTACACGACCCTCGGGACCACGGACATCACCATCCCCCGCCTGTGTATCGGCGGGATGAGCTTTGGCGAGGTCTTCCCCGACTCCCACCAGTGGGTCATCGATCAGCCTGCGACCCAGGAGGTCATTGCTCACGCCTTAGACCTCGGCGTCAACTTCATTGACACCGCCAACACCTACGCCCACGGCACCTCAGAGAGCTTTATCGGCCAGTCGCTGAAGAACCTGGGCGTGGCCCGCAAGGACGTGGTGCTCGCCTCGAAGGTCTACTTCAATGACGGGCACCTGTCCGCCGAGGCGATCGAGCGCGAGATCACCGGCACCCTGGAGCGCCTGGGTACGGACTACCTCGACCTCTACATCATCCACCGCTTCGACTACTCCACGCCGGTGGAGGAGACCATGGAGGCGCTGGACCGCCTGGTACGCGATGGCCGCGTGCGTGCGCTGGGTGCCAGTGCGATGTACGCCTACCAGCTCCACTCCATGCAGGTGGTGGCCGACGAGCATGGCTGGACCCGCTTGGCCAGCATGCAGAACCACTACAACCTGCTCTACCGCGAGGACGAGCGCGAGATGATCCCGGTCACCCAGAGGTACGGGATGAGCCTGACGCCCTACAGCCCGCTGGCCTCGGGGCACCTGGCGCGTCCGACCTGGGACTCGGCCTCCTCCCGCTCGACCACGGACGCCACGATGCGTGCCAAGTACGACTCGGCTCGCGCGCTGGACATGCCGATCATCGAGCGGGTCGCGCAGGTCGCCTCGCAGCATGAGGTAGCGATGTCGGACGTCGCGCTGGCCTGGTTGTGGGCCAAAGGCGTGGCAGCGCCGATCGTGGGGTGCTCGCGGCCGAGCCGGGTCGATGACGCCGTGCGCGCGCTGGACCTCACCCTCAGTGAGCAGGAGATTGCCTTCCTGGAGGAGCCCTACCGCGCTCACGAGCTCGTGGGACCGCTGGCCCGCCCGGGTGAGAAGGCGCTGGCTGGTGGCACCAAGGTCGAGGACCTTCGACGCCGCTGACCCCCTGCCGGCCGCGACGTGGGACGGACTCGCAGCCCGTCCCACGTCGTTGTTGCCGTTCGACACACGGGATCGGGGCCTGCCCACTGGGCAGGCCCCGATCCCGTGTGAATGAGGCCAGGAAGCCGATGCAGGCCTAGGAGGCTGACAGGCCTTCAGGCTGTGGCGCTGGGACTCGCCGGCATCGCGGGGCAGGGTCGCTCCGCGACGCCGATGGGTCTTACTCGGTCTTACCGGTGTCCTCGGCCCAGACCTTCTCGATGAGCGGGAAGGTGGACCAGGCCTTGGGCCATCCGCAGTAGAAGGCGAGCTGGGTGACAACCTCGATCGCCTCAGCCTTGGTGATGCCGTTCGTCCGGCCGATGCGCAGGTCCGCCTCCAGCTGGGGGAAGAGGCCGGAGGAGAAAAGCGCGGCGATGGTGATGAGGGAACGGTCGCGGGCGGGCAGCTCGTCCTCGCGGGACCAGACCTGGCCGAACAGGACGTCGTCATTGAGAGCGGCGAACTGAGGGGCGAGGCGGCCTAGCTGGTCGCGGCCGGCAGTCTGCTTGACAGCCATGGTGGTGCTCCTAGAGGTCAGGGGACATGGACGGCAGCCTGGGGCGGTCTCCCCAGACGCGGGTGACAGTCCCCAGGCGGGACGACGGTGCAGGCGGGCTGCGTCGTCGTCCCACCTCGCAGTCAAGGTCGGGACAGTCCGGTGATCCAGGGCGTGTCAGGGCCTGCTTAGTCGCGAGTGTGCAGGTGCGTGCGCGAATGAGCACTCTGGGACTGCACACTCATGGGCGGACCTGCACACTCGCGAGTCAGTAGAGGGTGCTTCCGCCCAGCTGCTGGTCCTTGACCAGATCCCCCAGCAGCCAGCGCACGATCTCGGGGTCGTAGTGGTCGAAGATACGTGGGAAGGAGGGATCGTTCAGCGTCTCAAAGGCCGCCAGGTCCTCGGCGTCCAGCATGAAGTCCATGACGTCGATGTTCTCCTCCATGCGCTCGCGGCGCACGGTCTTGGGGATGACGATCACGTCCTTCTGGATCAGCGCGCGCAGGGCGACCTGGCCGGGCGTCTTGCCGTACTTCTGGCCGATCCTGGCCAGCACGGGGTTGGCGAAGATGTTGTTCTGGCCTTCGGCGAAGGGCGCCCAGGCCTCGTGAGCCACGCCGAGGTCTTGCATGAGCCCGTGGGCCTCGGCCTGCTGACGGAAGGGATGGGTCTCGACCTGGTTGACCGCAGGTGGCACCTCGGCAAGCAGCGCGACGTCCACCAGGCGCTCGGGATAGAAGTTGGACACGCCGATGGCGCGCAGCTTGCCCGCCTGGTAGGCCTCCTCCATGGCGCGGTAGGCGCCGGGGTAGTCACCCATGGCCTGGTGGAGGAGCATGAGGTCGATGTAGTCGGTGCCGAGCCTGCGCAGGGACTCATCGATCGAGATCTTGGCGCGCTCGTAGCTCATATTCGACACCCAGATCTTGGAGGTGATGAAGACCTCCTCGCGGCTGGTGACGCCGTCAGCAATGGCCTGCATGACGCCGGCGCCCACGCCCTCCTCGTTGCCGTAGGCCTGGGCGGTGTCGAGGAGGCGATAGCCCACCTCCAGGGCGGTGCGCACGTGCTCGGCGGTCTGCTCCGGCGGAGTCTGGAAGACGCCGTAGCCGAGCATCGGCATCTGGACGCTGTTGTTAAGAGTGATGACGGGAATGGTGGTCATGGAGTCTCCTGGGTCGGTGTCTGGGGCTGAGATGGTCGGGCCGGTGGCGGGACGTCGGCGGAGCCGAGCTGCGTCGTCGTCCCACCCGGGAGGGGGCCGGGTCTGGCAGAAGGGCGTGCTGAGGAGGGCGCGAGCCCGTGTGGCCTCTCAGACCTGCTGGGAGTAGTCGTTCGGGCCCCAGACCCACTCCGGGGCCTGATCGGGAACGGTGTAGTAGGCCTGCTGGGGGATGGCGTTGATCGCGTCAACCTCGTCGTGGCTCAGCTCGATCGAGGCAGCTGCGAGGTTGTCAGCCATGTGGGCCGGGTTGAGGGTCTTGGGGAAGATGACGTTGCCCTCGGCCAGGTGCCAGGCGAGGACCACCTGGGCCTGGGTGGCGCCGGTGCGCGCGGCTGCCGCGACGATGGCGGGCTCGGCCAGAAGGGAGGGGTCGCCGTGGCCCAGCGGGTACCAGCCTTCGTAGAGGATGCCGGTGTCCGCAAGCTCCTTCTTCAGGGCGTGCTGGTTCCAGCGGGGGTTGATCTCCACCTGGTTGACGGCTGGCGGAATCGTGGCGACGTCGAGGATCTCACGGGTCTTGGAGGCGGAGAAGTTGGACAGGCCGATGGAACGGAGCTTGCCGGCCTGAACGGCCTCCTCTATCGCTTTCCAGGCCGAGACGTACTCGCCGTAGGGCTGGTGGAGCAGGAGGAGATCAAGGTAGTCCAGCCCCAGACGCTCCAGGGTGGCGTCGATGTCCTTAACTGCCTGCTCATAGGGGTAGGACTGTGGGAAGAGCTTGGAGGTGATGAAGACCTCCTCGCGGCGGACCAGTCCGTCAGCGATCGCCTCATGCACCACCTCACCCACGGCAACCTCGTTGAAGTAGGCGTTGGCCGTGTCGATGTGGCGGTATCCGGCCTCAAGCGCCTGGCGCAGGTGAGTGCGCACCTGCTGGCTGGTCATCTGGAAGACGCCGTGTCCCAGGGCCGGGATAGTGCAGCCGTTGTTCATCGTGAAAACGGGGATCGTGGTCATGGCACTCCTGGTTGTCTTGTGCTGATCGTTCATATGCCTACGCGGTCTGACAACGAGTCTGCCCCTGGAAAAGAGGGTTGTGAAATGCCAAAATTGGAAAGAAATATGTTTTCAGTGCATAAGGGGCATCGTGGACTTTGATCAGCTGCGCCAGCTTGAGGCCATTGCGAGGCTCGGAACTGTCTCGGCCGCCGCCCGTGAGCTCCACCTGTCTCAGCCGGCACTGTCTCGTTCGCTGGCTCGGCTGGAGAAGGAGCTGGGGCATCAGCTCTTTGAGCGTGCGGGGCGTCGGCTGGTTCTCAGTGACGTCGGAGACGTGGGCCTGGAGCACGCGCGAGCCCTGCTCCGCGCCGAGGCTGCGATGCGTGCGGCGGTTGACGAGGCGGCGCGGCGACTGCGCACCCTGCGCGTTGGGACGGTGGCGCCGGCACCGTTGTGGCGGCTGACGGCTCTGACGGTCGAGCGCTTTCCTCAGCGGCTCATGACCTCTTCGATGCTCAGTGAGCAGGAGGTGGCCTCGGGCGTGCGCGAGGGCAGTCTCGACCTGGGCATCACGCTGCGTCCGCACAGCCTGCCGACGGTGCATTCGGCCCCGCTCATGGCCGAGAACCTCGCTGTTGTCCTGCCTCGCGACCATGGGCTGGCTGGGCACGAGGACGTCAGCTTTGCTGAGCTGGACGGTGAGACCTTTCTGCTCTTCTCGGACATCGGCTTCTGGCGTGGTGTGTGCGACGAGTACCTGGCGGGCTCGACCTTTGTGCTCCAGCAGGACCGCGAGGTCTTCCGGTCGATGGCGGCCAGCACGGAGCTGGCCTACTTTGTCACGGACGCTCCGTCACTGGCGGGGGTCCCAGCGGGCCGGGTCGTGGTGCCGATCCGAGACACGAGCGCGCACGCGACCTTCTACCTGGTGTGTCACGAGGAGGCTAGGCCTGAGGCTGAAGAGGTCTTCGCCTGGGTGCGTTCGCGCTGAGCCCTGTGTGGAGAGCGTTTGCAGGCCCAGCCTGCTGAGTCGCGAGTGTGCAGGTGCGTGTACGAACGAGCGCCCTGTGACTGCACACTCATGGGTGGACCTGCGCACTCGACGTCTTGCTTCGAGAACGGAAGCGAATCTCATCCACCCTATTGACCGATCGGCAAAAATGGGGGAGGTTAGTACCGGAGACAACACGGCTGCCCGACCGGGCGGACCGGCCCCCCCTGCAAAGGAGCAATGCGATGGAGCGGTATGAGATCGACCACCTGGCGACGGTGAGGGCTGCTGCCCCCGAGTCCGTGGTGCTGCTGGCCAGTGACGGGAGCTTCCCGCTGGCCGCCCCCGGCAAGATCGCCCTGTTCGGCGCGGGCGCCCGGCGCACCGTCAAGGGTGGTACCGGATCGGGGGACGTCAACTCTCGCCACGTCGTCACGGTCGAGGAGGGGCTGGAGAACGCCGGTTTCGAGATCACCACCAAGGCGTGGCTGGACGCCTATGACGAGGTCGCCAACGCCAACCACGTCGCCTTCGTTGCGGACCTGAAGAAGCAGGCCAAGGCTGCGGGTGTGCCGGCCATCATCTTCGGCATGGGCGCCGTTGAGCCGGCACCTGCCTATGACCTGCCGCTGGAGGGTGAGGGCGAGGCTGCGGTCTACGTCCTGTCGCGCGACTCGGGTGAGGGCAACGACCGCAAGCCCCAGGCCGGGGATGTGCTGCTGACCGACTCTGAGGTACGTGACATCAAGGCTCTGGCCTCTCGCTTCGAGCGTTTCCTCCTGGTCCTCAACGTCGGCGGCGTGGTGGACCTGACCCCAGTGGCGGACCTGCCCAACATCCTCCTGCTCTCCCAGCTCGGTGCGATCACCGGTGACGTCTTCGCCGACGTCCTCCTGGGCAAGGCCTACCCCTCCGGCCGCCTGTCCACGACCTGGGCCGCCTGGGGCAGCTATCCCGACGCCGGTGACTTCGGCGACCCGGACGACACCTACTACACCGAGGGCGTCTACGTCGGCTACCGCTACCTCGACTCGGTCGGCAAGGAGCCGATCTTCCCCTTCGGTCACGGCCTGGGTTACACCACCTTCGAGATCGGTGAGGCTGCCATCGCGGTCGAGGGTGGCGAGATCGCCCTGACCACGAGTGTGACCAACACCGGTTCGCGGGTGGGCAAGGAGGTCGTCCAGGTCTACGTCTCCGTCCCGGCCGGCGACCTCGATCAGCCCTTCCAGGCCCTGGCTGCCTTTGCCAAGACCGAGGAGCTCGCTGCCGGCGCCAGCCAGGAGCTGACCCTGCGCTTCGACCTGACCGACCTCGCCTCCTACGACGCCGCCAAGGTCGCCACCGTCCTGGAGGCGGGCGACTACGTCGTGCGCGTGGGCTCCTCCAGCCGCGCCACCAAGGTCGCCGGCGTCCTCACGCTGGGTGAGAGCGCGATCGTGCGCAACGCTCACGACGTGCTTGGTGACCCCGGCTTCACTGACTGGCGCCCCGAGCAGCCGGTCGCCGTCGTCGTGCCCGACGACGCACCTCGCCTGGAGATCCAGGCCAGCGACCTGCGTCGCGAGGACGCTGGCAAGGCCGTGGACCTCACCGAGGCGCTGGAGTACACGTGTGGCCTGTCCGATGACGAGCTGAGCTACCTCGTGCTCGGCCAGTACCACGACTCAGCGGACAAGCAGTCCGTCATCGGCCAGGCCAGTGAGGACCTGGTGGGCGCTGCCGGCCAGACCACCACCCGTCTGGAGGGCCTGCGCACCCTCGTCATGCCGGACGGGCCCGCCGGCCTGCGCCTGGCCTCGAAGGTCGGCGTGGACGCTGACGGCCCCTTCCCCGTGGGCGCAGCCTTTGAGGGCCTGTTCGCCGAGCTCCTGGACGAGGAGTCGTTGGCGGCCCTGGGCGTGGACCCGAGTGTGGCTCCGCGCGTGCCCGAGCGCACCTTCGAGCAGTGGGCCACCGCGATCCCGATCGGCACAGCTGTCGCCCAGACCTGGAACCCCGAGGTGGCGCGTGCCTACGGTGACCTCGTGGGAGCGGAGATGGAGCACTTCGGTGCCCACCTGTGGCTCGCCCCGGCCTTCAACCTGCACCGCACCATCTTGTGCGGCCGCAACTTCGAGTACATGAGTGAGGACCCGCTCCTGGCTGGACGCATGGCGGCTGGCATCACCCACGGCGTCCAGGCGCACCCTGGTCGTGGCGTGACGGTCAAGCACTTTGCCTTCAACAACCAGGAGACCAACCGTCTGAACTCCAACAGCCACGTCTCCCAGCGCGCGGCCCGGGACCTGTACCTGCGCTCCTTCGAGATCGTGGTGCGCGAGGCGCAGCCCCACGCCCTCATGACCTCCTACAACCTGGTCAACGGTGTGCACACCTCTGAGAGCGCCGAGCTGCTGGAGACGATCCTGCGTGAGGAGTGGGGCTACCAGGGCCTGGTCATGACCGACTGGGTTGTGGACGGCATAACCCGCACCGACGCGCCGCACCCGCGGGCCACCGCTCCGGCCACGATCAAGGCCGGCAACGAGCTGTTCATGCCCGGCTGCGAGAACGACCGTCAGGCGATCCTGGCCGCCCTGCGCGGCGAGGAGGGGGCGATCGTCGCTCTCAGCCGTGAGGAGCTGGCCAAGCAGGCCGCGCGCGTGGTGCGCATGGTCTGGCAGCTCGCCGGGCGCTGATCGCAGCCTGGCCCCCGGGGCTGAACGCGTACGACGGCGACCGGGTGAAGAGACATATCCTCTTCACCCGGTCGCCGTCGCGTGTGCCGGGCGTTGCGCCTCAGCCTGGGAGCGTGGAAGCGCGGGGCGTGTCAGCATGCCGGCGCGCTCAGCCAGGAGCGGTAGGCCTCGGCCTGACGCTCCAGGTCCGCGTCGCTGATCTGCATGGCCCCGGCCGTGACGAAGGGCTCGACGAAGCGGGTGCCAATGAGCTTGCTGGTGGTGGCAAAGGGCAGCAGGAGCTGGTCCACGGTGACCTGGTACAGGCCGGTGGGCGTGTAGCGCTCGGCAGCCGCTCCTGGCGAGACAGCCACAGCCAGCTCCTTGCCGTGCAGGGCCGTGCCGGTGGACCCGTAGGCCCAGCCGTAGGTCAGCACGTCGTCCTCCCACTGCTTGAGCAGGGCGGGGGAGGAGTACCAGTAGAGGGGAAATTGCCAGACGATGCGGTCGGCTGCCTCCAGGACGCGCTGCTCGGCCTCGACGTCGATGCGGAAGTCAGGGTAGAGGCCATAGAGGTAGCGCACCTCGACGCCGTCGATGGCCTCGGCGGCGTGGGTCAGGCGCGCGTTGACGCGCGAGGTGGCGATGCTGGGGTGGAAGACGAGGACGGTGGTCTTCATGAGGATTCCTTCAGTGGTCTGAACAGGGTGAACGGCCCCACGGTAGGACCCATGCCTGTCACGAGCCAGGTACGGTCAGTGCCCGTCACCTTCGGTGGTCTTCCTCAGGCGCAGGGGCAGGAGTGGAGGGGAAGACATGCGGCCCGGGGATGCCTGCTAGTGTCAAGACACCTTGAGTGAAAGGACCGTCATGGCACTCCCACAGCCCCAGCCCACCACCTGGCAGCAGTCCACCGGCATCGACGCCTCCCGCGCGGCGCTGGTCGTCGTTGACGTCCTGGGAGGATCGGGTGAGGTGATCGAGCCGCTGCACGAGATGGCGGCCAACGCCGTTGCCCTGGCACAGGGGGCGCGCGCTGCCGGGGTCCCGGTGTTCTTCGCCTGCGACAACCACCTGCCCGGCACCGATCTGGAGACCGAGCTGTGGGGTGCGCACTCCGTGCGCGGAACCGAGGACTCCAAGCCCCTGGACGCCTTCCAGGTCACCGACGCCGACTACGTGGTCCCCAAGCGCCGCTACTCGGCCTTCGTGGGTACGGACCTGGACCTCACCCTGCGCGAGCTGGGGCGGGAGGTGCTCATCGTCGTCGGCTTTGACACGAACATCTGCGTCCTGCACACCCTGGCCAGCGCCTACTACCTGGGCTACCGCACGATTGTGCCTGCGGACGCCACCGCGAGCTTCCTCGTGGGTACCCAGGACGGCGGCCTGGAGTACTTCTCGCGCGTCTTCGACTCCCGCGTGGTGACGATGGCGCAGGTGCTTACCGAGCTTCAGGGCTGAGGGGGCGGCGCAGGCCCTGAGGCTAGGCCAGGGTGCGTGGCAGGATCGGGGCATGACCACCGGCGACTCTGCCCGTTCCACGTACGTCCAGGCCTACTCCTCGCCCCTGGGACCGATGACGCTGGCTGCCTCCACCGGCGAGGGCCTGCCTGACGGCGGCGCGCTCACCGGCGTCTGGTTTGACGGCCAGGCTCACGACCGCGCCGGACTGCCCGACGACGCCGTCCTCGTCAGTCCGGGGGACGACGGCGAGCCGGTCGTGCTCGCCGCCGTGCGCGTATGGCTGGACGCCACTTTCGCAGGCACCGACCCGGGCAAGCCTCCGCTGCTTGCACCGGCTGGTACCGACTTCCAGCTCCGGGTCTGGGAGCAGTTGCGTGCCATCCCGCGCGGGCAGACACTGACCTACGGGCAGATCGCTGCCCGGTTAGAGCCGGTCCTGGGCCGGCCCACCTCGGCCCGCGCGGTAGGCGGCGCTGTGGGGCGTAACCCGCTGTCCGTCGTCGTGCCCTGCCACCGGGTACTCGGAGCCGACGGGGTGCTCACGGGCTACGCCGGCGGCCCCGAGCGCAAGGCCTGGCTGCTCCGCTCAGAGGGAGCGGCCGTGACCGCGCTCGCTGGTGGTGAATCGCTCTCGTGACGCGACGCGTCGGTGGGTTACGCTCACGCGGCTGCAGGGCAGGACTATGGCCTGTGCTCACAGGCCAGGTTGAGCACGCCGTCTGAGGGCGGGACCGCGCTCGCGGACCAGGCCTCGCCCGCTGGCCTGACGCCTCACCACCTCACTGTCCCGGAAGGTCCCATGCTCGAGCTCCGCGCCGTTACCAAGGCCTACCGCACCGCCACGCTCGCCCAGACTGCCCTGGACGCGGTCAGCGTCTCCTTCCGGGACAACGAGTTCGTCGCGGTCCTGGGCCAGTCCGGTAGCGGCAAGACCACGATGCTCAACGTCATCGGCGGGCTGGACCGCTTTGACTCCGGGGACCTCGTCATCGACGGCATCTCCACCCGGGACTACAAGGACCGGGACTGGGATGCTTACCGCAACAACCGCATCGGCTTCGTCTTCCAGGCTTACAACCTCATTCCGCACCAGAGCGTGCTGGCCAACGTCGAGCTGGCGCTGACCCTGTCCGGGGTCTCCCGGGCGCAGCGGCGTGAGCGGGCCCTGGCGGCGTTGGACTCGGTGGGCCTGGCAGATCATGTGCACAAGCGCCCCAACCAGCTCTCTGGTGGCCAGATGCAGCGCGTAGCGATCGCCCGCGCCCTGATCAACGATCCCGAGATTCTGCTGGCGGATGAGCCGACCGGCGCCCTGGACTCGGCGACCTCGGTACAGGTGATGGACCTGCTGCGCGAGGTCGCTGCCGATCGCCTGGTCATCATGGTCACCCACAACCCCGAGCTGGCCCACGAGTACGCCACGCGGATTGTTGAGCTGGCTGACGGGCGAGTCGTGGCCGACTCTGACCCGTACGAGCCGGATAGCCAGGACGCTCGCGAGGCGAAGGAGGCCCGGCGCACGCGCATGGGGACGCTCACGGCGCTGTCACTGTCCTTCAACAACCTCATGACCAAGAAGGGCCGCACGATCATGACCTCCTTCGCGGGGTCGATCGGGATCATCGGCATCGCCCTCATCCTGGCTCTGGCCAACGGCGTCAACGGCTACATCGCGCGTACCGAGGAGGAGGCCCTGACCTCCTACCCGCTGTCGATCCAGTCCACCGGCGTGGACCTGGCCGGTCTCATGCGCGCCGGCGAGGGCGAGCGGGCCGAGGCCAAGGACGGGGAGATCCTCATGACCGAGGGGATCACCTCCACCATGGAGTCCACCACCACCAACGACCTGGCCTCGCTCAAGACCTTCCTGGACTCTTCCGGCTCGGGTGTGGCCGGGCACGTGGCGGCGATCGAGTACTCCTACGACGTCTCGCTCCAGATCTACCTCGCGGACACCTCCGACGGCGTCGTGCGTGTCTTCCCGGACCAGGCCATGAGCCCCATGACATCGGCGATGGGGGACAGCCCGCTGTCAGCGATGACCTCCTTTGACGCCTTCCACCAGCTGCCCGAGGCCAGCACGCTGTATGAGGACCAGTACGACGTCGTCGCCGGGCACTGGCCCCGGTCCGCCAACGAGCTGGTGGTGGTCACGAGCCAGCGGGGCACCCTGGACAACCTCTACGAGTACACGCTGGGCCTGCGCCCCCACGCTGAGCTGCAGACGATGATGAGCGACTTCATGGCTGGTCGCGCCGTGCAGATCGGGGCAGAACCAGCGGGCGCCTCCCCAGCCGCCACGAGTGCGGCGCGAGCCGACGGCGCAGGCCCGGCCACGCCGTCGGCCGGACCGAGTGCCACGGCGACGGCGAGCAATGAACCGGCCGTGCACAGCTACTCCTACGACGACGTGCTCGGGCGGACCTTCTCCCTGGTACCTGCAGCGGCGCGCTACGCCTACGACGCCGAGCACCGGGTGTGGACCGACCGCTCGGACCAGGAGGAGGTCATGCGCCAGGCGGTGGCCGCGGGGCAGCAGCTGCGCGTGGTGGGGGTGGTGCGTGCGACCGACGACACCACCACCCTCCAGCCCGGCATCGCCTACACCCCGGAGCTGACCCGCCAGGTGGTGCGCGAGGCCGCCGACGCCCAGATCGTGCGCGCCCAGCTCGACCACCCGGACACGGACGTCTTCACCGGACGCACCTTCGCTGATCTCGCCGAGGGCGTGGGCGGCGGGGAGCTGGATATGTCCTCGCTGTTCACCATTGACGGCGAGAAGCTCACGGCCGCCTTCCAGGTGGACCCCAGCGCCCTGCAGACTGACCTGACGGGTCTGGACCTGGGCGCGCTGAGCCTGCCTGACCTGGATACCAGCGGCCTGGACTTCAGCGAGGTGGACCTGAGCGGTCTCGACCTGGCTGCCCTGGCGGGTCAGGTGGACCTGTCGGGCCTGGACGCCAGCGACCTGGACCTGGCGGACCTGGCCACGCGCTATCCGCAGCTCGGGCAGATCGACTACGGCGCCGTCGTCGCCTCGGCCCTGGAGGACGGCGTGATCAAGGACGGCGCCGGGGAGTACCTGGCGGGCGTGGCGGGCTCGTTGCTCCAGGGCTTCATGGACTACGTGGCTTCCCAACCGGGCCAGGACACCGACGGCGATGGCGTGCCTGAGCGCGACTGGGCGGGCCTGGCCCGCTCCTACCTCGCCCAACCTGAGGTACGCGAGCAGCTTGCGCAGGCGGCCGGCTCGGACCAGGTGGTCGACTCCGAGCTGCTGACCCAGCGGCTCATCCAGACGCTGGGTGAGGACCCTGCGGTGGAGGAGATCGCCTCGCAGGTCTCGGCGGACCTGGCAGGGGCAGTGGCCTCGCAGGTGGGTAGTCAGCTGACCGCCTCGCTCACGAGCGCGGTCTCCGGTGCGCTGGCCTCCTCGCTGGAGGCGAGTGTGGGCGGGGCGATGACGCAGATGATGACCTCGCTCCAGACCCAGATCGCCGCTCAGCTCCGCACCGCGATGGAGGGTTTGGCTACCTCGCTGGCCAGTGCGGTGAGCCTGGACGGCTCGGCTTTTGCCCAGGCCTTCCAGCCCACGATGGACCAGGACGACCTGGCCGCCCTCCTGGCGACCCTCATGACGACGACGGTGCCCACCTACGAGGGCAATCTCGCCTCGCTGGGGTGGGCGGACGAGTCCCGCCCCTCCCAGATCGACATCTACCCCACGAGCTTCGCGGACAAGGACGCGGTCAAGACGATCCTGGACGACTACAACGCCTGGGCGACCGAGGCAGGGCAGGACGCCAAGGTCGTCACCTACACCGACCTCGTAGGTACGCTCATGAGCTCGGTGACGCGGATCGTCAACATCATCACCTGGATGCTCATCGCCTTCGTGGCGATCTCGCTGGTGGTCTCCAGCATCATGATCGCGATCATCACCTACATCTCGGTGCTGGAGCGGAAGAAGGAGATCGGCATCCTGCGTGCGATCGGGGCCTCGAAGTCGGACGTGCGGCACGTCTTTAACGCCGAGACCATCATCGAGGGACTCATTGCGGGCCTCATGGGCGTGGGGATCACGCTGCTCATCTCGGTTCCGGCCAACGCCTTTGTCCAGGCCCGGTTCAATGTCTACCCGATCGCCCACCTGCCGGTGAGTGCCGGGGTGGTGCTCGTGGTGATCTCGGTGGGGCTGACGCTTGTTGCCGGCATCCTGCCCTCGGGGCGGGCGGCCAAGGAGGATCCGGTCGAGGCGCTGCGGGCTGAGTAGCCGGGCCACGGCCCTGCGTGCCGTCAGTGGGGGCCCGCCCTGCCCGGGAGCGTAGGGTCAGCAGTGACCACGACGGTGCTGAGGGAAGGACGCAAGGCGATGGCTGAGTTCAGGGCGGCGACGGACAAGAAGGTCGCGGTGCTCGTGGCCCCGGGGCTGGAGGAGGTTGAGGCGCTGGCGCCGCTGGACATCCTCTTCCGCGCCGGTATCCCGGCGCACCTCATCTCCATCACGCACTCGCGGCAGGTGACGAGCTCTCACCAGGTGGTGCTCAGCTGCACCGCGACCCTGGACGAGCTGTCCGAGGCCGATCTGGACTCCTACGACATGGTTTTCCTGCCTGGTGGGATCCCGGGTACCCCGAACCTCAAGGCTGACGCGCGGGTACGTGAGCTGGTGACGCAGCGCGTGCGTGCGGACCGCCCGGTGGCTGCCATCTGTGCGGCGCCCTCGATCCTGGCCGAGTTGGGGCTGCTGGAGGGGCGGCGGGCGACAGCGAACCCGAGCTTTGTCCAGGTGCTGGCAGATCACGGGGCTCAGGTCAGCGAGGCGAGCGTCGTCGTCGACGGACGGCTGCTCACGAGCCGGGGTATGGCCACGGCCGTGGACCTGGGCCTGGAGATGGTGCGCTTCTACCTCGGTGACGTGGCTGTGGAGGAGATGAAGGAACGGATCGTCTACCAGGGCTGAGGCCTGGTGCGCCTACGCGCCCGGTGATGTGAACGTGGCCTGGCCAGGGCGGAGGCGTTTCCTCCTGCCTGGCCAGGCCACGTCATCAACGTGCCATGTAGACGAGCCTCAGAAGTCGACCTGGTCAGGGTCAGAGTGCTCGGTGTCGTCGACGACGGCGCGTACGGCCTCCATCTGGGCGGGACTGAGCTCGAAGTCGAACAGCTCGGCGTTGGAGCGGATGCGCTCGGGCGTGACGGACTTGGGCAGGATGGCGATGTCCTGCTGCAGCAGCCAGCGCAGGGCCACCTGGGCCGGGGTCCGGCCGATCTGGGCGGCGACGGCGCCCAGCGCAGGATCGCCCAGGACGCGGCCAGATCCCAGCGGGCTCCAGGCCTCGACCGCCAGGCCGTTAGCCTTGGAGCACTCGGCGGCGTCCCACTGGCCGAAGCCGGGGTGCAGCTCGATCTGGTTGACCATGGGGGCCACGCTGGCGTCAGACAGGAGCGCCTCCAGGTGCTTGCGGGTGAAGTTGGAGACGCCGATCGCCCGGGCGCGGCCGGAGGCGTAGATCTCCTCCATGCCGGACCAGGTGGAGGCATTGAGGGCGCGCCAGTCCTGCGGGTGCTGGCGGGAGTTGGCGGGCCAGTGGATGAGGTAGAGGTCCACGTAATCCAGGCCGAGGCGGGACAGGGACTCCTCGATCCCGGCCAAGGCGGCGTCGTGGCCGCGGTGGTCGTTCCACAGCTTGGTGGTGACGAACAGGTCCTTGCGGCTCAGGCCGGCCTCAGCCAGGCCCTCGGCGATACCGCGGCCCACGGCTTCCTCGTTGCCGTAGACGGCGGCGGTGTCGATGTGGCGGTAACCGGCGGCGATTGCCTCCTTGACGCCGGCCGTGGCCTGGGCGGCGTCGGTGACCTGCCAGGTGCCGTAGCCGATCATCGGCATCTGGGTGTTGTGAGCGAGAGGCGTGGTGCCATCCAGGGTGGTGATCATGAGGATCCTTCCGCAGGTGCGGGACGTGGGGGCGCGCGGTGCGGTGCCGTGGCCAGGCTAGGGGAGCAGGTGCTGGGACGGGACCGGTGTTGCTAGGAGCGAATCGGGGAACAAGGGCGTAGGAGAGCTCGGGGAGACGGGCGGCGAGTATTTCCCATGGATTTTTCAGGTTCCCGGGGGGTGATTGTTCAGGGTGGGCGGGTTACATATGAGTCACCGCCGGACGGAACAGGTCACGAGGGTTGGGGAACCCGATGACCGGCCTGGACCGAGACGGCCACGAGTACTAGGGAGCTCGGGGCAGTCGCTTCGGTGAAGGAGGAGCGCTCCGTGGGCCTGGGAACCCACGTCGAGCACCTCAGTGACACAGGCCCTCGGGCCCGGGAGACCGGGCCCGAGGGCTTCGTCCTGTGTGAGCCGCGGTGGGCTGGGGTCGCCTGGCTGGCTGTGTCAGTTCGTCGCTTTAGGTCTTGGACCGTCGATCGCCATGCTTGCCGCACCCGAACCGACTGTCCAGGGCCTGAAGCGACGCGCTCGGGGGAGACGACCCGCCAGAACAGGACTTCAGCGAGCGGGACGGCGTTTGGGCAGGACCGCGATGACGAGCAACGCTGCCCCGGCCGCTGCCAGCAGGACGATCGCCGCGCTGACCGGGTCGATCCTCAGCCCTAGTCCCGTAGCCAGCAGCACCACGCCGATCGTGACCAGGATGAGGCCCCACAGGAGGGTCCCCGGGCGCGGGCCGGAGCGACGAGCCGGCTCCTCGGCCTCGGGCCCCCTGGCCAGCGAGGATCCGGACCACACGACCTCGGGGTCCTGCGGATTCGCGCCGAGGCTGCGTGCCTGCTCAGCGCTGGAGGCGGAGATGGCGGATGCGCGTCCGGCCTCCTCGCCGCTGCGTGCGCCAGGCCAGGGGCGGGTGGAGCGGATCGCCTCCAGAGGGTCGGTCGGCGCCAGGTCATCTGCCGTGGCAGGCGCGGACCAACCTGCCTGAGACAGCTGCTCGGTGGCGGCAGTCGTGGGCAACGCCTCGGTCGGCGCAGCGCCTGGAAGGACCTCAGTGACCTGAGGGGTCTTCTCCGCGGCTGCCTCAGCATCTTCCGGAGACATGACGGTGGTCGGCAGATCGGCAGGCGAGGGGGCGGACATCGGCTGGGTGGGGGAGGTCATGGCTTCTTCTCCTGGTAAGGGTTGCTGAGACGATGGGGTGGCGCTCATGCGGCGGGCTGAGCGGACTGGGTAGCGGTGGGCTCGGCCTCAGCGGACGGGCTCGGGGTGGCTGAGGGATCCGTGGCGGTGGTGGTGCCCTCCTTGGGCACGGAGCCCGTGGCAATGACCTGGTCTAGGCAGCTGGCCATCGCCGCCTTAGCGGTCGGGGTCAGCGAGCTGAGGTTGTCCAGCGTGACCCACTCGTCGGAGTTCTCATAGGAGTTCAGGTCCTCCTCGTCCTGGCTGGCGTACTGCTTGGCGGACAGGGCCTTGGCCTGCGTCAGGCACTGGTTGGCCTGCCCTGCGGAGACGACCGGGTGCGTCATGTCAGGAATCGGTAGATCAGAGTCGGAGTGAGTCTTGCCCTTGACATCCGTCCACGAGTCGACGATCCAGTAGTCGCCCATCTTGTAGCCGGCCCAGAATGGTGAGCCTGCTGCTCTCTCGGACACGGAGATCTCTCCCATGCCGAGCACGGCCTTGATGCTCAGTGCCGGTTCCTCCGCTGCGGCATTCTCCGAGCGCAGCGTGGCGTGGGTGGACAGGCCGTCGTTCTCGTAGATGACGGTGGACAGCAGGCGCTCTCCGGAGAAGGTGAATCTCTCCGGCCACGTCGTGCTGGTCAGGTCGGTCTGGGCACCGTCAGCCGTCCAGCGCCCGTGGACGTCGCCGTGCAGAGTGCCGAGGTTGACAGCGGTGATGGCCTCCATGCTCTGGGTCTGCTTGGTGAGCAGACGAATCGCGCCACTGCCGACCTCGATCGTGACGTTCTTGACCGGGTACGGGCCGTCGCCGAGCTTCGTGAGATCCACAGTCACGTCAGCGGCTCCGTAGGATCCAAGGTCCAGCACCTTGTCCCTCGACTGGGCAGCGTCCTGGAGCATCCGGTCAGTGACGGTCACGACCACGGGACGCAGCTCGACGGCGCCCGAGACAGATCCGGAGGGAAACGCGGTTCCCAGGGCGAGGACGGGGACGGCCGCGAAGGCGGCCAGCCAGCCGAAGCCGGTCATCCAGCCACCACGCCGACCTCGCAGCGCGCTGATGGTCACCCCCAGCCCCAGCAGGCCGACGACGGCACCCGCCGCCACGAGCCCGGCGCCCAGCACACCCAGCGTGCCAGTCGAGACCCCCAGGACGCTGGCTGCCAGCGCGAGGAGGGCCAGGCCCAGGACGATGAGCGAGACCGTGCGGCCAGGACCGGGGACTCGTGGCTTGGGGGGACGCGGAGGCTGGACCGGCTGGAGCGGGCGTGCCGGGGCGGCGGCCGACGGCGGTGGCGTCGACACTCTGGCACCTCCAGGTGCTCCGCTGTAGGTGTAGACCGGTCGTGGGCCACTGCCAGCCGGCGCCTGGGCAGTTGAGGGCGCTGGTCCGGGCTGAGGCGTAGCGGCCGGTGCCGGCGCGGGCTGAGGCGTAGCTGCAGGTGCCGGTCCGGGCTGAGGCGCGGCTGCCGAGCGCGGCGCCTGCCACGCCGCCGCGCCCTGAGGAGGCACAGGTCCTGCTGCCATTGCCGCAGTCTGAGCCTGACGGTGCTCACGCCGACGCTGGATCACCCGTACCACGGCCCAGACGACCAGACACACGACGGCCACGTTGAGACCGAACCATGCCATACCGGCGATCACGTGGCCGAGGCCCTCACCGACGAACCACCCAGGCAGTATGCCGTGGTCACTGAGCGCCGCACCGGCGAGGATGGCGGCAATCGCGCCAGCCAGGCCGGCGTCGACATCGCCCTCCAAGGCCTGCTGGACGTGAATGCGCCCGTCACGCTCCTCAGGTATGAGCGCCCAGCCCAGCCCGTAGATGATGAGCCCGACGCCGGTAAAGACGCACAGCACCGCCCACACGCAGCGCACGAGCACGGGATCGACGCCGAGGCGACGTGCCAGCCCACCAGCCACACCACCGACCCACCGCTGCTCGGTGCGGACCAGGCCGGTGCGACGCACGGAGTCAAAGAAGCCATCGGTGGGACGCGGACCCCCAGGGGCCTGGTAGTGGTAGCCGGTGGGGTCTGGCTGCGGGCCTGGGTGCCCAGGACCCGCCTGGTAGCCAGGGCCCGCCTGGAAGCCGGCTTCGGCCTGCGCGGACGGGCCAGCGGACTGCTCGCCGCCCTGGGCGGGATCGTGGGGGGCCTGTGAAGGCTGCTCGGGATTGCTCATGGCTCTATGCTCCCGGGCGGGCCTGTCCCAGCGCGATGAGGGGAGACCCTGAGCCGCCCCTGATTCCTCGACTCCGCGCCCCTGGTTCCACCCTCAGGGAGGTATTTCTGTCTCACCCACGTGCCACGATGGAGCCATGACGACGACGGCCACACCACGACGCGCCTCCACGCGCCTGCCGCTGCGCCGCCCTCTGCGTGCCTCTGCGTCCGCCGTGGTCCCCGGTGCTCACGGCACGCCCCTGCCCCAAGAGGCTCCACGCCGTGTGGTCGGCGGAGTCTGTGCCGGTCTGGCCGCGCACCTGGGACTGGCGGTGGCCGGGGTCCGTCTCGCTATGGTGGCGGCTGCCTTCATGGCGGGAGCGGGCGTCCTGCTCTATCTCCTGCTATGGGCCTTCGTACCAGCCGGCGATCCCTGGGCTGAGGCCGCCGGTCAAGTCCCGCCAGCGCGCGCCCGGCTCGCCTCACGCCTGCAGTCCCCCTCCGACGGCGCCTCACGTCTGTCCGCCAACGCCACCACGCTGCTGGGTGGAGGCGCGCTCGTACTCGCCGCGCTGCTCATCACCGTGTGGCGGGCCGGCTACCTCCCGGCCGGGCAGTGGTTGCTGCCGGCCCTGGTCATCGCAGCAGGCGCAGCCCTGTCCTGGTCCCAGATTGACGCTGTGACCGGGCCTGAGCGTGACCGCGGCGCCACACTGCGCCTGGCAGGCGGGGTCGTTCTGGCCGCCGTGGGCATCCTCCTGGTCATCGGCGCGGACACCCCTCCACGGGTCCTGCTGACCGGAGCGCTGACGGGCGGTGCGCTGGTGATCTGCATCGCGCTCGTGCTCGCGCCCGTGTGGCTGCAGACCAACCGGGCCATGAACCAGGCCCGCGCCGCTGAGGTGCGCGAGGCCGAGCGCGCGGACATCGCCGCTCACCTTCACGACTCTGTCCTGCAGACCCTCACCCTCATCCGCAAGCGGGCGGACGAGCCTGAGACCGTGGCCCGTCTGGCGCGCTCCCAGGAGAGGGAGCTGCGTGCCTGGCTCTATACCGACCGTCCGGAGGCCGGCACCTCGGTGGCCGATGCCGTGCGGGACCTGGTGGGGGAGATCGAGGACCGCTACGGCGTGGGGATCGACCTGGTCATCGTCGGGGACCGTGCCCCGGACCGTGAGACCGAGGTCGTCGTGGCCGCGGCGCGTGAAGCCCTATCCAACGCCGTGCGCCACGGCGCCCCACCGGTCAGCGTCTATGCCGAGATCGCGGCGGAGAGCCTGGAGGTCTTCGTGCGAGACCGTGGGACCGGCTTCGATCTCGACGAGATCGCTTCCGACCGCCACGGCGTGCGCGAGTCGATCATCGCCCGCATGTCTCGCCACGGTGGCCAGGCCAGGATCCGCCGTCTGGAGCAGGGCACCGAGGTCCATCTGGCACTCACGTCCTCCCTCCCCGCATCTTCCTCGTCCTCCTCGCACCGTCCCACCTCCGTATCCTCAGGATCATGATGGCCTCGACCTCCTCCCTCCCCGCCGGCTCTGCCTCACAGGAGACTGGCAGCGGGGCTCCTGCCCGCCTACGACTCCTCGTCGTTGACGACCACGCCCTGGTACGTGCCGGGGTGCGCGCTGAGCTGACCTCCCACGCCGCCGACCTCGAGGTGGTGGCCGAAGCGGACGACGTCGAGGGTGCGATTGCTGCGGTCCACGCGCTTGCGCCCGACGTCGTCCTCCTCGATGTCCACCTGCCCGGCGGCAACGGTGGGGGAGGGACAGAGGTCGTGGCCTCCTGCCATGACGTGCCTGCCACCCGTTTTCTGGCGCTGAGCGTCTCCGACGCCTCCGAGGACGTCGTCGGCGTCATCCGCGCGGGCGCCCGGGGCTACGTCACCAAGGCCATCTCCACCGCGGACCTGGCCCAGGCCGTGCGACGCGTGGCCGCCGGTGACGCCGCCTTCTCCCCGCGGCTGGCCGGATTCGTCCTGGACGCCTTCGGGGCAGGGACGGGAGAGGTCGCCGTGGCCGACTCCGAGCTGGACCGCCTGTCTGCGCGTGAGCGCGAGGTCATGCGGCTTATCGCCCGCGGCTACACCTACAAGGAGTGTGCCTCCGAGCTCTTCATCTCGGTCAAGACGGTGGAGACACACGTATCCGCTGTGCTGCGCAAGCTTCAACTGTCCAACCGCAACGAGCTCACTCGCTGGGCCGCCGCGCGGCGCATCGTGTGAGGCGGTCACCGGGGGTGAGCAGGATCGTGGGAGGATGACCGACGTGAACGAGGACCGGACCCTGAGTACCGTCGTCGCGCATGTGCGTGACGGGGGGCTCGTCATCATCCCGACCGACACGGTCTACGGCATCGGCACTCTCGCCTCGGACGCGGCCGCCGTTGCACGCCTGCTGGCAGCCAAGGGCCGCGGGCGCCAGATGCCCCCGCCCGTTCTCGTCGCAGGGCCTGACCAGCTCGACGGCGTGGTCGGAGCGCTGCCGCCTGCCGCCCAGGCGCTGATGGAGGCCTTCTGGCCCGGTGCCCTGACCATCATCCTGGACGCCGCACCGGACCTGGGCTGGGACCTGGGGGAGACCGGCGGGACTATCGCTGTGCGCATGCCTGACCACCCTCTCGCCCTGGAGCTGCTGCGCGCCACCGGCCCGATGGCGGTCACCAGCGCTAACCACACCGGTCAGCCCCCGGCTACAGACGCTGCCAGCGCGCGGGTGGCCTTCCCCGGCCGCGTGCGCGAGGCCGGCTCACCGGGCGCCGGCTCGCCCGACCGCAGCGAGGGGGACATTCTCCTGCTCGACGGCGGAGCCACCCCGGGCCCAGTCCCCTCCACGATCGTCTCGCTGGCCGGGGATCATGCCTACTCTCCCCGTATCATCCGCGACGGCGTGCTCTCACTCAGCCAGCTCGCCGTCGTCCTGGACCCGGTCCTCACGCAGGCGGGAGCGTCCCCGATGACGGCCGGCAGCGAGGTCCCGCGTCCGTGAGGCTCTACCTGCTCATCATGCTTATCGCGGCGGCTGTCACCTACCTGACGGTCCCCGTGGTCCGGCACGTCGCCTTGGTCACCAACGCCCTGACGCCGGTGCGTGCCCGAGACGTGCACTCCACGCCGATCCCCCGCCTGGGTGGGGTGGCGATGTTCGCGGGCTTCGCCACGGCGATGGCGGTGGCTTCGCGCGTGCCCTTCCTCGGAGGCGTCATCGACCGCTCGGCCTGGGCCGTGGTGCTGGGAGCGGGGCTGGTGTGCCTGCTGGGTGTCATCGATGACCTGTGGGACCTGGACTGGCTGACCAAGTTCTCCGGGCAGGTGCTGGCGGCCGGCCTCATGGCGTGGCAGGGAGTCCAGCTCATTACCTTCCCCATTGGCGGGCTGACCATCGGTTCCTCGCGCCTGTCACTGATCTCCACGGTGCTCGTGGTGGTTGCGGCAATCAACGCCGTCAACTTCGTCGACGGTCTGGACGGGCTGGCGGCTGGCATCATCGGCATCGGTGCCAGTGCCTTCTTCGCCTACGTCTACGTGCTGACGCGCATAACCTCGCCGGGCTCCTACACCTCGCTGGCGGCTACGGTGGTCGCGGCGCTGCTGGGCATCTGCCTGGGGTTCCTGCCGCACAACTTCCATCCCGCCAAGATCTTCATGGGGGACTCCGGCTCGATGCAGCTGGGGCTGCTGTCCGCCGCGGGCACGATCATCGTCACCGGCCAGATCGATCCTGGTGCCTTCGCCGGGCAGACGGCCCTGCCGGTCTTCCTGCCGATCCTGCTGCCCCTGGCCGTCCTCCTGCTGCCGCTGACGGACATGATGATGGCGATCGTGCGGCGTACCCGGGCGGGCCACAGCCCCTTCCATCCCGACCGTATGCATATGCACCACCGCCTCCTGGCTGCCGGGCACTCCCACCGCCGTGCCGTGCTCGTGATGTACCTGTGGGCCGCCGTCGCCTCCTACTCCGTGGCAGCGATGGCCTTCTTCCCCCTGCGCTGGGTGCTGCCCGGGGCAGGAATCGCCCTGGTGTTCACCGTTCTCATGACGGTTGACCTCATGCCGGGCCTGCGTCAGGCCTGGCGCCGACGCATGACGACCCGCCGGATCCGCCCGAAGGACCTTTCATGACTCCCACGCCACCGCCTCCTGGCCCGCTCAGCCACCAGGAGGTCTTCCGCCGTACTGCTCGGCGTGTGCTCGTCGTCGGCCTCGTGCTGGCGGCCCTGGCCTTGGCAGGGGGAGGGGTGACAGGCGGTCAGGCCTGGTCCGGTGTGCTGTGGGGAGCCGGGGCAGGAGCCGTGCTGACGATCGTGACGGCGGCGGCACTGGCTGTGCCGTGGGATCGCTACCCGCTGCTGGCCTCCAGCGGCGTCATGATCTCCTTCGCCGCCAAGATCGTGGTCATGGTCGCCGTGGTGGTGCTTGCCGGACCGTACAAGGCCAGCTTCTCTGCGGGCTGGTTCTTCGCCAGCCTGGCTGTGATCCTTCTCGCGGTCACGGCTGTCGAGGTCGGCAGCCTGGCCACAGGCCGCACACTGACCGTCCAACCTCCTCAGGACACCGACGACTGAGGTGGACCACGCGTCACTTTCGGCTAGAGTGACGCACGACGCCGTCCCGTCCCGACGGTATCCCATCATCCAAAGGAGGTCTGGTGATCAGGAGCGCTGCCCTGGCGGCCAGCCTGTCCGCACTCGCACCGGCTGCGAGCGAGGTCGACGGCTTCGAGCCTCCTTCAATCTCGGACTTCTTCCCGGAGAGTTTCGCCTTCGTCGGCACGCCCTTTGAGCTCAACCGCATCATGATGGTGCGACTGATCATGGTGGCCGCCCTCCTGCTCTTCTTCGGCATCGGTGCCGCGCGGGCCAAGGTTGTTCCCGGGCGCTTCCAGAACGTGTGCGAGATGCTGCTGGACTTCGCCCGCGTCAACATCGCCGAGGAGATCATCGGCAAGAAACGCGCCCAGCCCTACGTCCCCATCATCACCACGATCTTCCTGGGCGTGCTGTTCATGAACATCTCGGGCATCATCCCGGGTCTGAACATCGCTGCCACCAGCGTCATCGGTATGCCGATCGTCTACGCGGTGGTGGCCTACATCGCCTTCGCCTACGCCGGGGTCAAGAACCACGGGGTGGGTGGGTTCCTGCGCGGATCGGTGCTGCCTGGTGGCGTACCCAAGCTGCTGTGGCCGCTCATCATCCCCATCGAGTTCCTCTCCAACCTCATCATGAGGCCGGTGACCCTGACCATCCGACTCCTGGCCAACATGGTCTCCGGCCACCTACTGCTGGCCCTGTGCTACGCAGCGACCAACTACTTCTTCCTCTACGCCGCAGGGGCCATGAAGGCTATGGGCGTGGTGACCTTCTCCGTCGCGATCGTCTTCGTGCTCTTCGAGCTCTTCGTCGCGGCGCTGCAGGCTTACATCTTTGCTCTGCTGACGGCTGTGTACATCGAGTCCTCGATCAACACGCACTGACCTGACCTTCCGCACATCTCAATACCTCTCACACCAGCGAGCAGGCACTGGCCCGTTCGTGCGAACACAAGGAGAAACCATGGAGGGAAACCTCGCGACCATCGGCTACGGCCTCGCCACGCTCGGCCCGGGCATCGGTATCGGCCTGCTCGTGGCCAAGACCCAGGAGGGCACTGCCCGCCAGCCTGAGGTTGCCGGCGCCCTGCGCACCAACATGTTCATTGGTGCCGCCCTCATCGAGGCTCTGGGTCTGCTCGGCTTCGCCGCGGGCTTCGTCTTCTGATCTGGGGCGGTCGCCTCCATGACCTCACTAACCCTGTCCACGGCCCTCGCGCCGGCGGTCCTGGCTGCCTCTGGCAGCGAGGGCAATATCCTGCTGCCGCACAGCTATGACCTGGTGTGGGGCACGATTGCCTTCCTGCTGATCGCTGGGCTCCTCATCTTCTTCGCTCTGCCCCGCTTCACCGCGGTGCTGGACGAGCGCACGAAGAAGATCGAGGAGGGCCTGGCCCTGGCTGACAAGGCCAAGGAGGACCAGAAGGACGCCGAGCTCAAGGCTGCGCGCCTGGTTGAGGACGCCCGCCGCGAGGCGGCCCAGATCCGTGACCAGGCCCAGGACGAGGCTCGACTCATTATCGCTCAGGCCCGCACCGAGGCCCAGGCTGAGGCCGGACGCGCCCTGGAGGCCGCCCAGCGCCAGATCCTGGCTGACAGGCAGGCCGCTCAGATCTCGCTGCGCTCCGACGTCGGCCTCCTGGCGACCTCGCTCGCGGAGAAGATCGTTGGTGAACAGCTGAGCGACGCCGCGGTCTCCTCCCGGGTCATCGACCGCTTCCTGGACAGCCTGGAGTCTGACACCGACGCCCTGGCCCAGGAAGCCGCCCACGGGGAGGCTCGGTGAACACCGGAACCTCCGCGTCTCGGGACGCGGCTCGTCAGGCCTGGGACCCCGTGCTCGTCGCTGCCGGCGCCGCGGGGCAGGAGCTGGGTGAGCAGATCCTCGCCCTGGCTCACCAGGTTGCCAAGGCCCGGCTCGCCGGGCCGCTGACGGACCCCGGTCGCGACGGCGAGGACAAGGCGGCGCTCGTGGGCCGTCTGCTGGAGGGCAAGGTCGACGCGCGCGTCGTCGAGCTCCTCCAGGGGATGGTGCGTGGGCGCTGGTCCGCCCCCGTCGACCTCATCTCCTCTCTCCACGACCTGGGTATCGCCTCGGTCCTGGCGGGTGCACGCGCCGACGGGACGGTCGACGACGTCGAGCAGGAGCTCTTCGACGTCACCGACGTCATCACGGCCAACCGTGACCTGCGTCAGGCGCTCGAGCCCTCGCGGCGCACGACGACGGAGGACCGGGTACGTCTGGCCCGCTCCCTGTTCGCCACGCGCCTGTCGGCACCGGCGATGAGCCTGTTGACCTGGTGCGTGCGTCACCGTACTGAGGGCGGCGTCCCGCGCAACCTGCGCCGCGTCACCGAGCTGGCAGCCGCGATGCAGTCACGCGTCATCGCTGACGTCGTGACCGCTGTGCCCATGACCCGTCAGCAGGAGGGGCGCCTCATCGCGGTCCTGCAGCGCAGGCTGGGAAGCGACGTCGAGCTCAACACGATGGTCGACCCTGCCGTCGTCGGCGGGGCCAAGGTCACCGTCGGGAACGTTGTCATTGACTCCACCGTGAGCTCTTCCATCCACGACCTGCGGGCGGCTCTGGCGTCCTGACGCCGCCCACACCACACGTCCCGGTCCTTGGACCGGTTCCACCACCCACAAGGAGACGACAGATGGCTGACCTGACCATCAGGCCGGAGGAGATCCGCTCCGCGCTCGACGAGTTCGTCGAGTCCTACAAGCCCGCCGAGGTGGCTGCCGAGGAGGTCGGTCACGTCGTCTTCGCCGCGGACGGCATCGCCCACGTCGAAGGCCTGCCCGGCGTCATGGCCAACGAGCTGCTGACCTTCGAGGACGGCACCGCGGGACTGGCGATGAACCTGGACGAGCGCCAGATCGGCGTCGTCGTCCTGGGCGACTTCACCGGCATCGACGAGGGCCAGGTGGTCCGCCGCACCGGAGAGGTCCTGTCCGTGCCGGTAGGCGACGGCTACCTGGGACGCGTCGTCGACCCGCTGGGCCGCCCGATCGACGGCCTGGGCGAGATCGCCTCCGAAGGCAGGCGCGCCCTGGAGCTCCAGGCTCCCGGCGTCATGTCCCGTAAGTCCGTGCACGAGCCCCTGCAGACCGGGCTCAAGGCCATTGACTCGATGATCCCGATCGGTCGTGGTCAGCGCCAGCTCATCATCGGTGACCGCAAGACCGGTAAGACCGCGATCGCCCTGGACACCATCCTCAACCAGAAGGCTGCCTGGGACAGCGGGGACCCGGACAAGCAGGTGCGCTGTATCTACGTAGCTACCGGCCAGAAGGGCTCGACCATCGCCTCGGTGCGCGCCACCCTGGAGGAGCGCGGTGCCCTGGAGTACACGACGATCATCGCCTCCCCGGCCTCAGACCCGGCGGGATTCAAGTACCTCTCGCCCTACACCGGTTCGGCTATCGGCCAGCACTGGATGTACGCCGGCAAGCACGTGCTCATCGTCTTTGACGACCTGTCCAAGCAGGCCGAGGCCTACCGAGCGGTATCGCTGCTGCTGCGCCGTCCGCCGGGCCGCGAGGCCTACCCCGGTGACGTCTTCTACCTGCACTCGCGTCTGCTGGAGCGTTGCGCCAAGCTCTCCGACGACCTGGGCGCCGGCTCGATGACGGGACTGCCCATCATCGAGACCAAGGCCAACGACGTCTCCGCCTACATCCCGACCAACGTCATCTCCATCACCGACGGTCAGATCTTCCTTCAGTCCGATCTGTTCAACGCGGACCAGCGTCCCGCCGTCGACGTGGGTATCTCGGTCTCCCGTGTGGGTGGCGCGGCCCAGATCAAGGCGATGAAGAAGGTCGCCGGTACGCTCAAGCTCACGCTTGCCCAGTACCGCTCGATGCAGGCCTTCGCGATGTTCGCCTCTGACCTGGACGCCGCCACGCGCCAGCAGCTCACCCGCGGTGAGCGCCTCATGGAGCTGCTCAAGCAGCCGCAGTTCACGCCCTACCCCGTGCAGGAGCAGGTCGTGAGCGTGTGGACGGGCACCAACGGCTACCTCGACGACCTCGAGGTCAGTGAGGTCCTGCCCTTCGAGGCGGCTCTGCTGGGCTACCTGCGTCGCAGTTCCTCGGTGCTGGAGACCATCCGCTCCACCGGGCAGCTGACCGAGGAGACCGAGGCCCAGCTCAAGGCAGACGTCGAGGCCTTCCGCAGCTCCTACGCGGCTGGCGACCACTTGCTGACCGGCGAGGTCGCCGCTGCCGAGGACGAGGCCCCGGCCGAGCGCACGAGCGAGCAGATCGTGCTCAAGAGGGGCTGACGTGGCAGGCAACCAGCGCGTCTACAAGCAGCGGATCCGCTCCACCCAGACCCTCCAGAAGGTCTTCAGGGCGATGGAGCTCATCGCCTCCTCGCGGATCGGTGTTGCACGTCGCAACGCTCAGGAGGCGGGGCCCTATGACCACGCCCTGAGCCAGGCGGTGGCCGCCGTTGGTACCCACTCCAGCCTTGACCACCCCATCACCCAGGAGCGCAGCGACACCAAGCGGGTGGCGGTCCTCGTGGTCACCTCGGACCGAGGCATGGCCGGCGCCTACTCCGCCACCGTCCTGCGTGAGTCGGAGCGGCTGATCGACCAGCTCGTCGAGGAGGGCAAGGAGCCGGTGGTCTTCACCGCCGGACGCCGGGCCCTGTCCTACTTCTCCTTCCGCGAGCGTGAGGTCGAGCGGTCCTGGACCGGCGAGTCAGATCGCCCCGGCGAGGAGATGATCGAGGACATCGCCCAGGCTCTGCTGGAGAGCTTCCTGGCTCCTGCCGAGCAAGGGGGCGTCGCCGAGGTGCATATCGTCTTCACCCGGTACGTCTCCATGGTCTCCCAGGTCCCCGAGGTCCGGCGGATGCTTCCGCTGACCGTCGTGGACGTGGACGGTCCCAGCGAGCTGGACCGTGAGGACCACGTGCGCGGCACGGAGTACCAGAAGGCTGAGGCCACCGGTGCTGCCCCGCTCTACGAGTTTGCTCCCTCAGCTGAGCTGGTCCTGGATGCGCTGCTGACCCGCTACGTGCGCAGCCGCATCCGCAACGCCCTCCTCCAGGCCGCGGCCTCGGAGCTGGCCAGCCGCCAGCAGGCCATGCACACGGCCACGGACAATGCTGAGGACCTCATCAACACCTACACCAGGCTCGCCAACCAGGCGCGCCAGGGAGACATCACCCAGGAGATCTCTGAGATCGTCTCGGGTGCCGACGCCCTGGCCGCTGAGTAGCGATCCCACAAGCCCACCGACCACTGCCAGACACGGACACGGAAGATACGGATCATGGCTGACGAGACCACCACCGCCCCGGCGGCAACCCCCGGGACCGGACGCATCACGCGGATCATCGGCGCCGTCGTCGACGTCGAGTTCCCGCCCGACGCCATCCCGGAGATGTACAACGCCCTCAAGGTGACCATCAAGGGCACCGGCGAGGGGGACGAGGACCACGAGATCACCCTCGAGGTTGCCCAGCACCTGGGGGACAACATCGTGCGCACGATCTCCCTCAAGCCCACCGACGGCCTGGTGCGTGGCTCCCAGGTTCGTGACACCGGCGCCCCGATCACCGTGCCGGTCGGTGACGTGACCAAGGGTCACGTCTTCAACGTCACCGGTGAGGTCCTCAACCTCGCCCCGGGCGAGAGGCTTGAGGTGACCGAGCGCTGGCCGATCCACCGCCAGCCCCCGGCTTTCGACCAGCTCGAGGCCAAGGAGCAGATGTTTGAGACCGGCATCAAGGTCATCGACCTGCTCACCCCCTATGTCCAGGGTGGCAAGATCGGCCTGTTCGGTGGTGCGGGTGTGGGCAAGACCGTCCTCATCCAGGAGATGATCCAGCGTGTGGCCCAGAACCACGGCGGTGTCTCCGTCTTCGCCGGTGTGGGTGAGCGTACCCGTGAGGGTAACGACCTCATCGTCGAGATGGACGAGGCCGGCGTCTTTGACAAGACCGCCCTCGTATTCGGCCAGATGGACGAGCCGCCGGGCACGCGTCTGCGTGTGGCGCTGTCCGCGCTGACGATGGCGGAGTACTTCCGCGACGTCCAGCACCAGGACGTGCTGCTGTTCATCGACAACATCTTCCGTTTCACCCAGGCCGGCTCTGAGGTCTCCACGCTGCTGGGGCGCATGCCCTCGGCCGTGGGTTACCAGCCGAACCTGGCCGACGAGATGGGTCAGCTCCAGGAGCGCATCACCTCCGCGGGCGGTCACTCAATTACCTCGCTGCAGGCCATTTACGTGCCTGCTGACGACTACACCGACCCGGCTCCGGCCACGACCTTCGCGCACCTGGACGCCACCACCGAGCTCTCTCGTGAGATCGCCTCCCGTGGTATCTACCCGGCCGTGGACCCGCTGGCCTCCTCCTCGCGCCTGCTTGCCCCCCAGTTCGTGGGCGAGGAGCACTACGAGGTCGCCACCCGCGTGAAGTCCATCCTGCAGAAGAACAAGGAGCTGCAGGACATCATCGCGATCCTGGGTGTGGACGAGCTGTCCGAGGAGGACAAGGTCACGGTCAACCGTGCCCGCCGCATCGAGCAGTTCCTGTCCCAGAACACCTACATGGCTGAGAAGTTCACCGGCGTTCCGGGCTCCACGGTGCCGCTGAGCGAGACCATCGAGGCCTTCAAGCGCATCGCCGACGGCGACTACGACCACGTGCCTGAGCAGGCCTTCTACAACATCGGCGGCATCGAGGACCTCGAGCGTCGCGCCGCTGAGCTTGCCGAGAAGTGACCATGGCGGGTACGCGTGAGCTGAGCGTCGAGGTCGTCTCCCGTCGCGGGGGGACGGCCTGGCAGGGCAGCGTCCGCAGCGTCTCGGTCCCGCTGATCGACGGCGAGCTGGGTGTGCTGCCTGGTCGTCAGCCGGTCCTGGCTCTGCTGGGCCGTGGCGGGGTACGGATCGAGACCGTGGAGGGTGAGTCTGTGACCCTTGAGGTTGCCGGCGGCTTCTGTTCGGTGGACCAGGACGTCGTCACGGTGGCGGCCGACCGCGTCGACTCCGAGATCACCGGAGACGACGCCTCGGACATTGACCTGGTCAGCGAGCACGTCGTGGCGACCGACTCGGAGAACCTGGACTGAGATGACGGCAACGGGCTGGTGCGTGCTTGCGGTGCTTGCCGCCGCGCTGGTGCTCGTCGCCCTCATCCTTCTGCGGGTGCGCCTGCTGGCCAGCCAGGTCGGTTCCTTTGAGTGCGCGCTGCGCCGTCCGCAGGACCGCCGCTGGATGAGCGGGGTCGCCTGCTTCGGTGACGAGGCGGTGGAGTGGTACCGGCTCATCTCCCTGTCCTGGCGCCCGAAGTTCCGTATGCCTCGCCAGGACATGGTTCTGACGGACGCACGACGGCGGGGTACCGCCGGTCGCGTCGTCGACGTGGCCTGCCAGGTGGGCCAGGCACGCTACGACCTGGGCATGCTGGAGGACTCCCACTCGGCCCTGGTGGCGTGGCTGGAGTCGGCGGCGCCCACGCAGCCGCGACTGTTCTAGGCGTCCCCCGGCGCCATGCCTACCAGGGTCTGCCAGCCCCTCCGGTGGCAGGGCCTGGGACTAAGCGGGACGACGGCGCAGCCTGGCCGAGCGCTGCCACCCCGGCGCCGATCGAGGCGATCCTGGGGGTCGGGCTGTACGGCACGGCGGGGCCCTGGAGGAGGCGGGCCGGGTGATGGCGACAGGAGGCTACGGACTGCCGGGTGGCTAGGCCGTGCCAGGCAGTGCCGGTAGGCTGCCCGGCGTGCGTGTTGTCATTGCCTCCTGCTCCGTGGACTACTCCGGTCGCCTGGACGCCCACCTTCCCCGAGCCAAGCGCCTCATCATGGTCAAGGCCGACGGCTCGGTGCTTGTCCACTCCGACGGCGGCTCCTACAAGCCGCTGAACTGGATGAGCCCTCCCGCGCGGCTGGCGGAGGTCGAGGTAGACGAGGAAGACGCCGAGATCGGCGTGGTCCAGCGCTGGGAGGTCTCGGCCACCAAGACGGACGACCGGCTCGTCATTCGTCTGTTCGAGGTCTTCTCGGATGAGTCGATGGACCTGGGCGTGGATCCGGGACTGACCAAGGACGGCGTGGAGGCTCACCTGCAGGAGCTCCTGGCCGAGCAGACCGAGCTCATTGGGCCCGGCTGCCGACTGGTGCGCCGGGAGTACCCCACCCCGATCGGCCCGGTGGACCTGCTCGTCCGCGATGGCGAGGGCCACGCGATCGCGGTGGAGGTCAAGCGCGTGGGCGGGATCGACGGTGTCGAGCAGCTGACCCGCTACCTCGACATGATCGACCGCGACCCGCTGCTGACCCCGGTCCGCGGTGTCTTCGCCGCCCAACAGATCAAGCCGCAGGCCCGGGTCCTGGCCGAGGACCGCGGTATCCGCTGCCTCGTGCTGGACTACGACGCCATGCGTGGGATGGACGATCCCAGCTCGCGGCTATTCTGAGCCCGTCCGCGCACGAGACCCAGGCCCCTGCTCCCGGTGCCAGGCAAGGAGGCTTGATGACGACGTCGAAGCTCAGCCCCGCCCGTCAGCTGGCGGCCCCGGGCTCGTCTGCCCGTGAGAAGTCGCTCCTGCGCATCGTGGCTCAGGGCCTGGTGGCACAGACCCAGGCGCCGGACCCGGCGGAGGCAGTGCGACGCCAGCTGGCCATCCAGGGCCAGCAGCCGTCAGCTGTGCCTCACGCGATCCTCTCGCGCGTGCCGGTAGGACTGACACGTCAGGACGTTGACGCAGCCTTCCAGGCCGGAGCACTGGTTCGCTCCTGGCCCATGCGCGGCACGGTGCACATCACCACGGCGGCGGACCACCACTGGATGCGGGTGGCCCTGGCCCACCGCATGGATGGCTGGATGGCAGGCGACCGCCGGGACTACGGCCTGGATGAGACTGTCCTCTCACGGGCAGGCACGACGGCGCTGGCGGCGCTCGGCGCAGCCCGCCGCGAGGGCCGGGCGGGGCTGACCCGCGCTGAGCTCGTCTCCGCCTGGCAGGAAGCCGGCGTGCTTCAAGGACTGCTTAAGCGCGGGATGCCGCAGCCTGCTGCACGCCGCCACCTCATCCTGGCCCTGCACGTCACCGGCGTCCTGGTCCAGGGCCCGCGACAGGGCAATGAGCACCTGCTCGTGGACGCCACACAGCTGCCCGGCGCGCATCTGGGGCCAGGGGGCAGTGGCGGCGGGCATGGCGGCGACGGACACCGCCAGGCGCTCGCCGAGATCGCCAGGCGGTATGCCACGAGCCACGGCCCGGTCAGCGCGGCCGACCTGGCCCGCTGGACCACTCTGCCGGTGGGTGAGAGCCGGCGGGCGCTGGAGGACGCCGTCGAGATCACCAACGCCGCGGGCTTCGCTGCCGGCCAGGTCGACGCTGCTGAGCGCGGCTTTGTGCCTCTGGTCCGTGCGGTCGCCGAAGGAGGCGATCGCGGCCGGGTACGGGCGCTGGAGGGCCAGGCAAGCGTGCAGGCGGCTGCGCCGTCGTCGGGCTCTCGGCGGGCAGATGACGTGCTCTACATGCGCGCTGATCTGCCCGACCTGTTGGCCGGCAGCCGGGCGGCCGCCCAGGGCACGCTGTTCCTGGCCTCCTTTGACGAGCTGCACGTGGGCTACAAGGACCGCCTGTGCCTGACGAACGAGGCGGGGGAGCACCTCATCTGTCCCTCCAGGAACGGCATGTTCCGACCCCTCCTGGTGGACCGGGGGCGCGTGGTCGCTGTGCGTCCGGTGGGTCAGGGGCTCACGTGGGCGCAGGACGCCAGACGATCAGCCAGGCTCGAGCGAGCTGTCGAGCGGGCGGTTGGGCGGATGGAGGCCCGGCTGAGCGCCGGTCGGGGCTGAGAACGTACGGGTGCCGGGCCAGCGCTCGGAGCCGGGGCGGCTCGCCTGGCTGGTCTGGACCACTTGGCATAGGCTGGCCCCTATGAGCACCGTTGCTTTCACTGGCCGAGTTGTTACCCCCTTCGAGATCATTGAGGACGGCGCGGTCGTCATCACTGACGGACATATCGCCTGGGTCGGCGAGACCAGCCAGGCCCAGCGGGCCGGTTTCGGTGAGGAGATCGCCCACGCCACCGCGGCGCCGGAGGACGGCTACCTCATCCCCGGCCTGGTGGACGTCCACTGCCACGGCGGGGGCGGGGAGTCCTTCCCCAACGCCACCACGCGCGAGCAGGCGATGACGGCGGTCATGGAGCACCGCCGTCACGGCACCACCAGCTTGGTGACCTCATGCGTGACGGCCAGCGGCGAGGTCCTCAAGGAGCGCACCCGCCTCTTCGCCGACCTCGCCGAGGAGGGCGAGATCGCCGGGATCCACTACGAGGGCCCCTTCGTCTCCGTCGAGCGCTGCGGCGCCCAGGACCCCACCTACATCACCGACCCCGACGCCACCCTGACACGCGAGCTGCTGGAGCTCGGGCGTGGGCACGTGGTCACCATGACCATCGCGCCGGAGAAGCCCGGGGTGACGGGGGATGACGGCGTCATCGAGGCACTGCTGGCTGGCGGCGCCCTGCCCTCCTTTGGACACACTGACTCCGAGTCGGCGCCGGTGCGCCAGGCGCTTGACGATGCTGAGGCCCGCATCCAGGCGCGGCTCATGGCCGGTGAGCCCGTGCGCTCACCGCTGCCGACGGTCACCCACCTGTTCAACGGCATGCGCCCCATCCACCACCGCAAGCCCGGACCGGTGCCCTCCTTCCTGGCAGGGGCAGCGGACTGGCGCTGCGTCGTCGAGCTCATTGGCGACGGCGTGCACCTGGCCCCGGAGATCGTGCGCGAGGTCTTTGACCTCGTGGGCAAGGAGAACATCGTCCTCATCACCGACGCCATGGCCGCAGCCGGGATGGCGGACGGCGAGTACGTGCTCGGCTCCCAGCCGGTCACGGTCGCCGGAGGCGTTGCTCGTCTGACCGACGGCGGTGCTATCGCGGGCGGGACCGCGCACCTCATCGACGTCGTGCGCACGACGTGGAAGGGAGGAGTGGACCTGCTCGACGCGGTCTACTCCGCCTCGGTCCAGCCGGCACGCGTCATCGGCGACGAGAGCATCGGTGCGCTTGAGGCCGGACGGTGGGGTGACGTCGTCGTCACGGACGCTGAGCTCAACCCTGTGACGGTGGTGCGCCGCGGCGCCGTCGTCAGTGACTGACCTCGGTCAGGGCGCCCGTGGCGACGTCGTAGACGAAGCCGCGGGCGCGCTGTCCTGCCGGGACGTGCGGGTCTGAGGCCAGGGCCGCCATCATCTCGCGCAGGTCCGCCTCGGCGGACCGGAAGCCCCCAGGCCGCCAGGTCGGGCGGATCCCGGTGCGCTGAGCCAGACGGTCCGCAAAGTCCTGGTCCGTCAGGCCCTCCATCCCACAGTCCGTGTGGTGGACCAGGGCGATCTCCTCCACCCCCAGGGCGTGCTGGGTGATCGCGAGCGAGCGACGGACGTCGTCGGTCAGGACGCCGCCGGCGTTGCGGATGACGTAGGCCTCGCCGTCGTCCAGCCCCAGGACCGCCAGCGGGTCCAGACGGAAGTCCATGCACGCGACGACGGCCAGACGGGGCTTGGGAGAGCGTGAGGCAGCCATAGACCTAGTGTGCCGCAAAGGCGCTCGCGCGTGCGCGGACGCGCGAGCGTCAGGCGAAGACGACGGTGCGGTGGCCGTTGAGCAGCACCCGGTGCTCGGCGTGCCACTTGACGGCCTGGGCGAGCACCCGGCGCTCGACGTCCTGGCCCTTGCGCTGGAGCTGGAGGGCGGAGTCGGCGTGCGAGGCGCGGGTGACGTCCTGCTCGATGATGGGGCCCTCATCCAGGTCCGGGGTCACGTAGTGAGCGGTGGCACCAATGAGCTTGACGCCGCGGTCGTGGGCCTGCTGGTAGGGCTTGGCACCCTTGAAGGAGGGCAGGAAGGAGTGGTGGATATTGATGACGTTGCCGTGTAGCGTCTCGCACAGGGCAGGGGAGAGGATCTGCATGTAGCGGGCGAGCACCACGAGCTCGACCTCCAGGGAGTCCACGAGCGAGAGCAGCTCGGCCTCGGCCTCCGCCTTGGTGTCCTTCGTGACGGGGATGTGGTGGAAGGGCACGCCGTAGAACTCAGCCACGTCCCGCAGGGTCTCGTGGTTACCGACCACGCCGACGACGTCGATGGGCAGGCCCTGGCTCTTGGCGCGGAAGAGCAGGTCGGACAGGCAGTGGCCCTCCTTCGAGACCATGAGGAGGGTACGGATGGGACGGTCGGCCTCGTCCAGGGACCAGCGCATCTCGTAGGTGGCGGCGAGCTCGGCGATATCCGCCTCCAGCTCGGTGCGCGGGACGCGGGTGAGGACGGCCACACGCATGAAGAACAGGCCGGACTCTGCGTCACCGAACTGCTGGGACTCAGTGATGTTGCCGCCCCGACGGGCCAGTGCCCCTGTGACCGCGTGGACGATGCCGGGGCGGTCCGGGCAGGACAGGGTGAGGACCAGGTGCTGGGCGTCGCCTGGGGTGGGACAGGAGACTGGGGTGGCCGCGGTCGCAGGCGTGGTGGTCGGGGCTGAACTCATGGCCAGAGGGTAGCGGCGGTGATTGACCGGGATGTTTCGGGTCCGCGAGGCGGACTGAGAGGCAGGTGGCCTTGGTAGTCTGTGAGTGTGACGCTCGACTCATCACGAGAAGGCGAGAACGCCGACGTCGACGAGCCGAAGTTGGGGCTGCGTGACCTTCCTGCTCGGGACTGGATCATCATCGGCGTCGTGCTGGGCGCGGTGATCGGTGAGCTCATGTGGCTGGTGCTCTCGCCGATCGGCCCCTACGCGCTGCTGAAATACGCAGGGCGTGTACTGATACCGGCTGCGATGGCGGTGTTCGGCATCGGCGGGATCTTACGTGTGCCTCGGAACGTTCCAGCTCGCCTGGATGGGGAGGGGGCGGCCTCGCGCCCTCGTCGTCACGGGGGTGGCGGGGCTGGTGGTGCTGGTGCCACTGACTGCTGGGGCAAGCGCCTGCACGGTGTGGTGGGCCGCGCCGGTGGTCCAGGACGCGCTCAGCGGGCCGCAACGACGTGTGGTCGAGCGGTGCGAGGGCTGGCAGACGGGGAAGGACTCCAGGACCGAGGAGGAGAGTGGAGCCGCCGGCTACCGACTGGTGATGGCTGACGGCGTGGTCGAGGAGCGTCAGGACGTACTGCGGCACCGATCGGCCTGGGACAAGCGGCTGCCTGCGAGGTTGCAGGAGCTGTGCAGCGGCGAGGGCGGGCCCTCCTTCGAGCTGGTGGTCTACCCGCGCACCGGCGGGATCCGGGACGTGCGGGTGCGCTGAGACGAGACCTAAGGTCTGGGGTCTGTGTTTCCGTGGTCCTGGTGAAACCACGGTGCCTCGTCCTCGCGACCAAAGGGGATACGGCGACCGCAGGACCTGCAGACCCACTCGTAGCGGGTCTGGTCGGTTTTCATCCGTGCATAGCGGCAGCGCCAGCCACAGCTAGGGCCCTCGCCTTCGCTTGCCAGGGTTGAAGCGACGTAGCGGCTGCTACGACCTGGGTGGTCGGTCTGTGTGCGGCGTCTGCGGATGACGGTGCTGAGAGCCCACATCGCCGGGAGCACGACCAGGAGCACGAGCGCTGTGCGCCCGATCAGGAACGCGATGAGGTCGCCAAGGTTGGAAGGCATCAGTCTCGCATGCTGTCTGCGGGTGAGGAACAGATTCGTTCTGTCTGTGGTCTATCGGGGATAGATAGCTGCGAGGTAGACCAGGGACGACGAGGAGGTGAAGTCTCGGTGAGAGGTAGTGGAGCGGGGGTCCCGAGCCCGGACAGGTCCAGGAACAGGCTTAAGACAGCTCGTCGTCGAAGTAGTTGTTATCGATCTTGGAGAGCGTGAAGCGGCGGGTCTCGTGAACAGCGACGCCGTCGCTCCGTAGCGGAGGACAGGGTGACCGGAGGGGATGAACTGATGGTGACGATGACCTCAACGATCTGACGGTTACCATCAGTTCATGAGCGCTATCCAGACGCACGTTGAGGGGACTGACTACGACACTCTCCTCAACGAGGCGCTGGCGGACCTGGAGCTCGACGCGACAGACAGCCTGGACGACGACTGGCACACCTACCGCCACTACGCCGCCCGGTCCCTGGACTTCATCGCCCAGATCCGCGCCCTGGACAACGCATAGAACCACCAGCCAGCACCTGGAAGGCTGCCCGCCGCGCTCGCGGACCGGGTGGTTCTGTTGTCTCAGCTTCCCGTATGCCTGTCTTCCTGGAACGGGCAGAAAGAATCGCTCGCGGGTACTGGGCCCAGGTGGTTTCTAGGACGCCCGTCTGCCGACGATGGGCGAGGCGAAGACCAACGAGGCCGCTCCGTACGCCCAGGTGTCTTCGGACCAGGGCTGGACCGTGACCGGGATGTCCCGGCGGTGGATGGGCAGGCGCGACCTGAACCCGTGGGAGAAGCCGGCCTCCCACAGCGGCCATACATCGACTCCCTCGCCAGAGATCGTGACGGTGTCCGGATCGAGGAGATGGACGAGATTCGCTGCGGCGCGGCCCAGGAGCAGTGCGGCGTGGTAGAAGACTGACCGTGCCGCCTCATTGCCGCTCAGGGCCAGAGCGTTGAGATGATCCTTGCCTTGGGTTGCGGTCAGCAGGCCGGCCTTGCGAGCCTGGCGGACAAGACCGTCGTCGCCGATGAGGGCCTCCAGGCAGCCGGAGAGGCCGCAGGAACAGGGCACGTCGCTCTCAGTGATCATCGTATGGCCGAGCTCTCCGGCACCGCCGCGTCCGCCGTGGATGATCTGCCCCTGGCTGGTGAACGCCGCCCCGATGCCGATACCGATGGTGATGAGAAGGTCGTCTCCTGTGGGCTGGGGTGAGTACAAGCGGTGGGCGAGAAGGAGAGCGTTGACGTCGTTGTCTATGATGACCGGCAGACCCGTGCGCTCACGTACGAGCCGACCCAGGTCCACCTGGTTCCAGCCCAGAATGGGAGCAGTGACGATGTCCGGGTCCTGGGGCTTGCTGAATCCTGGGATCGCAAGTCCGACTCCCATGAGCTCGTCCTGGTGTGAGCGTGCGGCCTGGGCCACGGCCTGGGTGATCTGATCCAGAGCGTCGGGGGAGCGCATGTCAAGGTCGAGCGAGGTGCTGGGTCCTTGCTCCTTGTTCATCTCCACCTCGGTCACGGCGAGGTGGTTGGGCGTGATCTTGACTCCGAGGGCGTAGCGTCGCCTGTCATTGAGGTCGAGCAGGGTCGCTGGGCGGCCTCCGCTGGACGCGTCCGTCCCCGCCTCGCGCAGGACGCCTTCCTCGATGAGAGAACGGGTGAGGTGGGTGATGGAGGCGGGCGAGACGCCTAGCTGTCGTGCAATGGAGGCGCGTGACAGGGGACCTCTGGTGCCGATCAAACCGATGATGGCGTCGGAGAGGTCATTTCCCACGTTGTGTCCCACAAGTCCTCCTCGCTGGTGCTGCCGCAAACATACGTCCCCTTGATCCGGCTCGGAAGTTGCTTGACAGTCATTACTTCATGTCTTACTTTAGCACTTAAGAAAGTACTGAAGGAGTCGAACTGACATGAGTACTGCTGCAACGACGCGGCGCTCGCGGGGTGGACATGGGCGGTGGGCGGTCTTCTTCCTCGCGCCCAGCTTCCTGCCGTTAGCGCTCTTCACCTTCTTCCCCATGGCGAAGTCGGTGTGGATGAGTCTGCACAACTGGAACCTCATCTCCGCGCCGACCTGGGTCGGCGTCGAGAACTACAAGAGGCTTCTCAGTGATTCGGCAACCATCCAGGCCTTCTGGCACACCCTGCTCTACGTCCTGGGATATCTGCCCTTGGTCTACTGCGGTGGTCTGGCTCTGGCGCTTGTGCTGAACACCCGCCTTCCAGCACGAGGCCTGCTGCGGGCGGTCTACTTCCTGCCGGTCATCACCTCCTGGGTCGTGGTGGCGCTGGTGTGGAAGTGGATCCTCAACCCCAGTAGCGGTGTAGTCAACACCGCGCTGGGGGCGCTCGGTCTGCCCGAACCAGGCTGGTGGACGGACCCCCACTGGGCGATGGCGTCAGTCATCCTGGCCTCGGCCTGGAAGGACCTCGGTTTCGTTATGGTCATCCTGCTGGCCGGGCTGCAAGGAATCCCGGGGGAGCTGTATGAGGCGGCACGAATCGACGGCGCGACCTGGTGGGCCCGGCTTCGCTACATCACCGTCCCGCTCCTGACTCCCTCAACGTTCTTCGTCGTCGTTATCAGCCTCATCAACGGCTTTCAGGTATTCGACCAGGTCTTCGTGATGACTGGCGGTGGACCGCAAGGGGCCTCACAAGTCGTCGTCGGGCAGATCTATGACCTCACGTTCCGGTACGGGCGAGCCGGCGAGGCGGCGGCCCTGTCCTGGTTGCTGTTCGGCGTGATCCTGACCATCACCCTCATTCAGATGTGGGGCCAGAGGAAGTGGGTGCACCATGCGTAACCGTCGTCTGCTTGGTCGCGGAGCCTTGACGGTCCTGGTCTGCGCCGGCGCCGTGATCATGGTGTTCCCGTTCCTGTGGACCCTCATCACCTCGATCACACCTGAAGGCTCCTTGGCAGGGGGGCCCTCGCTCGTGGTGAGGAACCCGACTCTTGACGCCTACCGTGAGCTCTTCACAAGCCTGCCGATGATGCGGATCATCGCGAACTCGATCCTGGTCTCCGTGGTCACTACTGGGCTTCAGCTCCTGACCGGCGCTATGGCGGGGTACGGATTTGCCCGGCTCGAGTTCCGTGCCAAGGGACTCCTCTTTGCCCTCTACCTCGCCACCATGATGATTCCGCTGCAGGTCCTGGTGGTGCCCCTGTTCATCATGTTCAAGGACCTGCACCTGCATGACACGTACTTCGCGCTGATCGCCCCGGCGGTGGCGTCAGCCTTCGGTGCGTTCATGCTGCGCCAGGCGGTCGAGGCCGTGCCGCGAGAGCTTGACGAGGCTGCCACGCTCGACGGCGCAGGTCATCTGAGGATCTTTGCGTTCATCATCCTTCCTCTCATTAAGCCCACACTCGCCACCGTCGGCATCCTCGCCTTCATGTCCACCTGGAACAGCTTCCTGTGGCCCCTGGTGGTGATCCGGTCTCCGGAGCTCCAGACGCTTCCCCTTGGTCTAGCGACCTTGCAGGGACAGTTCACCACGCGCTGGGACGTGGTCATGGCGGGCTCGGTGATCTCCATCCTCCCCATCGCACTGGTTTACCTCTTCGCGCAGCGTCACCTCATCGCAGGCGTGGCGCACACCGGCATCAAGTAACTACCCCACTGATGAAAGGTTCACGACAATGACGTCTTTGATGACTCGCCGAGGCTTCCTCGGCGCGACGGCGACGGCGGCCTTGGCCTCTGTGGCTGCATGCACGCAGGGCTCGGCCACCCGCGACAGTGAGGAGGTCGCCGCAGACGGGTCGGTGACCATCACTTATATGAATTTCTCCGCGAACGGAGGCCATGAGGAGGACCTGCAGGCCATCGCAGACGCGTTCCACGAAGAAAATCCTCAGATCACCGTCAAGCTGGAGACCGTTCCATACGACTCCTACTTCACCAAGCTCCAGACTGCTGTGGCAGGCGGGACGGCCTCGGACGCCTTTGAGCTGAACTACGAGAACTTCGTGACCTACGCCTCCAACGGATCGCTCAAGGCGCTCGATGGGATCGACTCCAGCTCGTACAGGCCCTCGCTCTTTGAAGCCTTTACTCGGGACGGCGCCCAGTACGGACTGCCAGAGTCCTTTAGCAATGTGGTCCTGTTCTACAACAAGACGCTCTTCGAGGAGCACGGTCTTGGTGTGCCGACGTCGGAGTGGACCTGGAAGGAGGAGCGGGAAGCGGCCGAGAGGCTGACTGACACTGCCACGCAGACATTCGGCGACTACCAGCCTGTCAGCTTCCACGAGTTCTACAAGGTACTGGCTCAGTCCGGCGGTCAGTTCCTCTCCGATGATGGCACCCGGACGGCTTTCAACTCTCCTGAAGGCGTTGCAGCGGCCTCATGGCTCGTAAGTAAGCCCGGCGCCGTCATGCCGACCGCCGCTGACGGGGCGGGAGCGCCAGACTTCGACTCCGAACTGTTCAAGTCCGGCAAGCTGGCGATGTGGCATTCAGGGATCTGGATGTTCGATGGCCTTCAGGACGTTCCCTTCGACTGGGACATCGTGGTCGAGCATGGTGAGACGACGAAGGCCTCAGCAATGTTCACCAATGGTGCGGTTGTCAGCGCGACGACGGCCAAGGCTGAGGCCGCGACGAAGTGGATCACGTACCTCACCTCCTCGTCCACGATGAGCGAAATCCGGCTCTCGTCTGCCTGGGAGCTTCCTCCCGTAGCCGATGACGCTGCCTTCGAGAGCTATCTTGACAGTGGTCAGCCTGCCAACCGCCAGGCGGTCTTGGAGTCCTTGGACAAGACGGTGCTGCCGCCGGTGATTGCCTCCCAGCAGGAGATGCAGGATGCGATGACCCAGGCGCTGGAGAGCGCGGCAGCCGGGGCGCTGTCGGTGGAGGAAGCACTGGCGCAGGCAGCCTCGAAGATCGACAGCTTGCTGGGCTAGCTCCTCCCTTAACCGAATTCGGGGCCGAGGAGAGTCGAATCCCCCCCCCCGAGCCCGATGCCTGCCTGGTTCGGCCGCTGCTCGCGCGCCGAACCGGGCAGGGAGACCACTGCCCGCAACCGACGAGAGACAACAAGAATATGACCGACATGCAGATTCTCCATCGCCCCTACGGCGTCGAGCACCCCTATGCGCGCTCCTTGGACCAACGCAGCCCTGCCGTCGCGGTAGCAGGGGAGGAGCTCATCATTGCGGCCAGGACGACGGCGCCTGCCACGGCCGTTGAGTGTGTACTCTCGCTGCCGTCAGGGACGGTACGCCTACCAATGGCCGCCGTCGATGGCGCTGACTCCGACGCCGCCTTGCTGGCTGGGGGCGACGGGCACCTCGCGGCTGCCCAAGAGGCCGCCCTGGAGGCGGACAACGGATGGCAGGTGGTACTCGCCGCCACGCCGCACGAGACGGGAACCTACTCGTTCGTGGCCTCCGGCGCCGACGGCGTTGTGCATTCGCAGGAGTTCTCCTTGCGACCGGCCTCCTGGACACAGGAGCCGTGTGGACGCCTTGAGCTGGACGACGAGCGCCTGATTCCTGGCTCGGTACGGTGGCTGCGTTCGGCCGCAGGCATTCACAAGGTCAGGTTCGGCATTCGGTTGGCGAGCGACGAGCACGTCGTTGGATTCGGGGAGCGTTACGACTGGGTGGACCAGCGCGGGCATTGCCTGGACGCCGTCGTATTTGAGCAGTACAAGTCCCAGGGGCAGCATCACCGGACCTACTTGCCGATGCCATGGGCGATGGTCGTCTCTGAGAACACCGGTCGGGCCTGGGGCTTCCACCTTCAGACCTCACGGCGCTCGTGGTACGACGTCGCAGCGTCACAGGACGGAGTCCTCCTCATTGAGGCAGATCTTGACCCCACCACCGATCCTGCCCTTCGTGTCGCGACGTGGAGCGGAACCCCACAGGAGACCCTCAACGGTTTCCTCAACGAGGTGGGGCGAGCGACCCAGATGCCCGAGTGGGTGTTTGGACTGTGGGCCTCTGGAAACGAGTGGAACAGCCAGGCTGCGGTGATGGAGCAGGTGCATCGTCACCAGTCCGAGGGGATCCCGATCAGCGCCGTCGTCATTGAGGCCTGGTCTGACGAGGAGAGCTTTACGGTGTTCCGAGACGCCTCCTACGACGTGGGCGGAGGGCAGCTGCCTGCAGCCGAGAACCTGGTCTATCCCGCAGACGGGGCCTGGCCGGACCCAGCAGGAATGATTCATGACCTTCACGAGCGCGGTATCAAGGTGCTCCTGTGGCAGATTCCCCTGCAGAAGGCGGAGCAGAGCGACAGCGCTCTAGCACAGGCGCAGAGAGACTCCCTGCTCGCCAGCGGGCACATGGTTAGGGAGGCTGACGGGTCGGCCTATCGCAACCGCGGGTGGTGGTTCCCTGGCGCTTACCTGCCTGACCTGTCAACCGCGGCTGGACGGCGATGGTGGACGGAGCAGCGGCGCTACCTGGTTGAGGACCTGGGTGTTGACGGATTCAAGACCGACGGCGGAGAGCACGCCTGGGGGCACGACTTGTGCTATGCCAATGGTCAGCGAGGCGATGAAGCCAACAACCTCTTCCCAGTCCACTACGCGGCGGCCTACGGGGAGCTGCTGCGGTCCGCCGGAAAGGATCCAGTGACCTTCAGCCGTTCAGGCTTTGCGGGGTCACAGCCACATGGGATCTTCTGGGCCGGGGACGAGAACTCGACCTGGGAGGCGTTCCGGTCCTCGATTACCGCTGGGATCACGGCTGGCGCTAGCGGCATCGTGTACTGGGGCTGGGATATCGGAGGTTTCTCCGGGCCGGTCCCGGACGCCGAGCTCTATATGCGTGCCTTTGCTGCGTCGGCGTTGATGCCGATCATGCAGTACCACTCTGAGTTCAACCACCATCGCCGTCCGTGCCGTGACCGCACGCCGTGGAACGTGGCGGAGGCTGCAGGTGAGCCACAGGTGGTGGAGGTAGCGCGTCGGTTTGTGGCACTCCGTCAGCAGCTGCGGCCGTATTTGGCCAGCGAGGCACAGGACTGTGTTGCTGGGGGAGCGCCGCTGATGCGGGCGCTGTTCTTCGACCACGCGGACGATCCGGAGATCTGGAACCACCCGTTGCAGTACAAACTCGGCAGCAAGCTGCTTGTTCATCCTGTCACGCAGCCGGGTGCCAAGGAGTGGCAGACCTACCTTCCTCAGGGTGATTGGGAGGACTTCTGGACCGGTGAGAGGCTCCACGGCGGGCAGATGGTGACCACGGCGGTCGACTTCTTCACGGTGCCTGTGTTCCGACGGGGCTGAGATCGGTGGCCGCGCAGCGCATTGCTGCGCGGCCACCGTCTGCTCTGAGCGGCTCAGTTGGGATCAACGCAATATCCCCGAGACGTCGGGGGGGGGGAAGGTCGCGTTTCTCGGCGCAGGCGCCCATTTGCTCCTTCGCATCTCCGCTCACGCGGGGTCGACTTTGCGGTCACCCACCGGCGGCGGCGCTTGCCGGGCTCATCCCCGCTCACGCGGGGTCGACCTCACCCTCCTGGACGACATCGACGAGGAAGAGGGCTCATACCCGCTCACGCGGGGTCGACTGCGGGGTGCTTTGTCGGTGAGCGGGTCCGGTCGGCTCATCCCCGCTCACGCGGGGTCGACGCCATCGAGGCTGGCGACGCTGGCATCGACGAGGGCTCATCCCCACTCACGCGGGGTCGACAACACGCGCGGGCGGCGCATACACGTCGCAGTGGGCTCATCCCCGCTCACGCGGGGTCGACAGTGCCCCCACCTACTGCAACTAGGTGAGGGCGGGCTCATCCCCGCTCACGCGGGGTCGACAGTGCCCCCACCTACTGCAACTAGGTGAGGGCGGGCTCATCCCCGCTCACGCGGGGTCGACCGCGCCGTACCCAGCCAGGTCGAGGCCCGCCCGGGCTCATCCCCGCTCACGCGGGGTCGACTCTCGCTTCCAAACGGGTTTCCTATCGCTCCTGGGCTCATCCCCGCTCACGCGGGGTCGACCGCGCCGTACCCAGCCAGGTCGAGGCCCGCCCGGGCTCATCCCCGCTCACGCGGGGTCGACCCTGCTGATGGTGGCTCTGACCGCCTGAGATCGGGCTCATCCCCGCTCACGCGGGGTCGACCGAGCCCCCGGCGGCTTGGTGGGCTTCGACGGCGGCTCATCCCCGCTCACGCGGGGTCGACCCGGGGCCGGGGCTTTCATCGCCGCCATGGCGGGGGCTCATCCCCGCTCACGCGGGGTCGACCGCGACGGTGCCATCAGGAGCGCAAGCATTGGCGGCTCATCCCCGCTCACGCGGGGTCGACCAACGATCCCGATGATGCTCGTCTGTGGCGAACGGCTCATCCCCGCTCACGCGGGGTCGACGTCTCTGGCTTCCGGGCCCTTCCAGGAGGTGAGGGCTCATCCCCGCTCACGCGGGGTCGACGTCGTCGTGGGAGTCGAGTGAGGGCGTGCGGTCCGGCTCATCCCCGCTCACGCGGGGTCGACACGAAAGCACCCTCTAATTTGTCGTAGGTGAGTGGGCTCATCCCCGCTCACGCGGGGTCGACTCCAGGGTCGTGGCGGGGGCGGCGGGGGTGGCGGGCTCATCCCCGCTCACGCGGGGTCGACCCCGTCCTCAACTGTCAGATACGGGCCTTGCCCGGCTCATCCCCGCTCACGCGGGGTCGACATTACTCCCCAACTTGCTCAGGAAGATTGAATCGGCTCATCCCCGCTCACGCGGGGTCGACCAGGGGCCCGATCTTCTCCCCGATCCCGGACAGGGCTCATCCCCGCTCACGCGGGGTCGACATCGTCGCGATGTGTTCCTGGCTGTTGAGGTTGGGCTCATCCCCGCTCACGCGGGGTCGACGATCCCCCGCGACGGCATCGTGCGGGACAAGGTGGGCTCATCCCCGCTCACGCGGGGTCGACTTAGCGTAACCGGGTTTACCGTATGCGATCCAGGGCTCATCCCCGCTCACGCGGGGTCGACGCGTGCAGGATCGACGACGGGTCGGCGACGGAGGGCTCATCCCCGCTCACGCGGGGTCGACGCTCTGACCGCCTGAGATCGTTGGCGCTGCGCCGGCTCATCCCCGCTCACGCGGGGTCGACCGCACTGCCATTGCTAGCGGTCTGTGTGCGTGAGGCTCATCCCCGCTCACGCGGGGTCGACGCCCCACCGATGAGACGCCACCAGCGCAGAGGCGGCTCATCCCCGCTCACGCGGGGTCGACGGCCTCCATGCCCTTGTTCTTCAGGATCGTCCAGGCTCATCCCCGCTCACGCGGGGTCGACCGCCCGTGGCTGGGAGTAGGCATCGCATGAGGCTGGCTCATCCCCGCTCACGCGGGGTCGACCGTCCGGAAGTCGAGCAGATCGGGGCCGCTCATGGCTCATCCCCGCTCACGCGGGGTCGACCAGAACAACGCGCTGGCCCTGCAGGAGATGGGGGGCTCATCCCCGCTCACGCGGGGTCGACGGCCTAGGCGAGGCGGGCGACAAGGCCGGCGGCGGCTCATCCCCGCTCACGCGGGGTCGACCCTTGGAAAACGCTGGAACTTCAAGCAAGCCAGTGAGCGTGTGGGCCGTATTCCTTTACTGCTGACCTAGAGAGCGTTCTGCGGAGTTCCGAAAACGCCGTCGTCGTGCTGCGATCGACCAGGACTCCTTGGCCGGCTTGACTGCTCCGGGTATGGCTGTCCAGCCCTCAGCGGCACGATAGGACGAACGCATCACCGTGCACCCCTCGATATCGATAGGTTCACGCTCATGCCCCAACGAGGCTACGGCGAAACGCTGTTCTGAACGGACCGACCAGATCAGGAGAGCGCGTCCGTCCCCGATGTAGGTCTGGACCATCTCCCACAGGTGCTCGCGCACTCGCGCGGACAACCGCCCGACGAATACTCCTGGAGAGACCTCCAGGAGCCATCTGGTCACGGCGCCGCGAAGGGAGGCTGGAGCGGCCGAGAGAATCAGGACGACCACGATGCATCCATCCCGATCGCATAATTGGCTCCACCTGCGACGGACTGCCGTTGGTAGTCCCACAGCGAGACGACATTGACGGTGAGATCCTCAGTATGTTCTTGGCCGAGAAGCCGATAGATGTCCGAGACGGAACGCTCAATGACATGCCGCTCGAAGATCTGGTCCCGCACACGACGACGCGTTGTTGCCGAAAGATCTTCCATACCTTCAGCAACAACGTCGAACGCCACGGGAATCGTCACCTCTGCCTTGTACAGGTCAGCAATGTCGTAGACGAACGATCGTTCGTGGCCGGTGTGGACAAATCCAAGGCCGGGAGAGCATCCGAGGGCCACGATGACCGCGTGCACGACTCCGTACAGGGCCGCGTGTGCCGCAGAAAGCGCCTGGTTGATGGGATCAGAGGCTTCGAAGTCGTCCGGCCGGTAATCACGGCGTGTCCACGGAACTCCGGTGCGACGGGAATGACTCCGGTAAATCTCGCGAACGCGTGCGCCTTCCTTTCCGCGAAGCTGCTGCATTGTCATGCGACTGACATCTTCATTCGCGAATCGCATGCAATACATCTCGCGAGCCACACGAAGCCGCTTCTGTGGCGAGGAAACTCTTGCAGCTTGCTCGAGAAGAAGACGAGTCGACGTAGCCAGGGAACGTCCGTGCGCGTAATAACGCACACCTCGCTCACCGACCCACACGGCAGTGGTACCGCACTCTCCGAGGAGCATCATGGCTTGGTGACTGACTGATGTTCCAGGACCGAAGAGGATCGAGGTCAGCGAGGCAGCCGGGAGCCGGATGATCCCCTTGTCATCCCTCGCCGTCACCGCGCCGTCCTCACGATGGACGACGCAGTGCTCCAGATAGAGAAATGACAACCGGTCCTGGACGCGGGGCAATGCGGAGACCGGAGCAGGAAGCACCCGCACCATGGTGGTTACCGCACTTTCGCGAGTGTCATGAGACCACAACCGTAGGCTTTGGAACGGCCAATGCCGGATATGAGCGCGGTACGCAGGAGATCAGGATCAGTGACCTGCAGAAGGCCTTCAAAGACCGTTCGGTTAATCGTCACGCGGTCCCGTCGTCCCTGTTCTGGATTCGACCGACCAAACACAGGCCGTGCCCGACGAACCACCGTCAGCGAGGACCCCACTGACTCCGCAGCCCCGTTAACTGGAAGCATGCGGAAACCATGTGCCGCCGCTCGCGAGAGCAGCCACTGGCGTTGCTGCTCGACCGTGACGTGCCCTTGTCGTTTGCCTCGAACACCGATGCCCTGCGAAATCGCTCGGGAAGGGTTGGCGGCTAGGCGGAACGCCCACACCTGATGCTCAGTCAGCTTGCTCAGGAATGGCTCATAATCAAGGGTTCGGGCCTGCGCCCCGATGCGAGCGGCCTCGTCGAGGAACTGTGAGCAGTCGGGCCTTGACGGGGTCAGGAGGTACAAGGACATCGTCGAGGATGCCTCATCGACGCGCCACAATACGCGGCCTGGTCCGCTGGAGGCAGTTGCTCCGGCAGCCTTGAGAACGACGGCGTGCATCACCTGAGGGGAGCCGAGGTACCGGCGTGCCTGTCTCCTACTCGGGTCGAGCTCGATCTTCGTCAGGAACACCTTCCCGCCTCCTCGATATCAGACATTGGGTCGTGGCTGTCGGGCCGATCGCTGTCACCGACAGGCACGAAGAGCCTCTCGACTTCCCGAGCTTGGTAGTCACGTCGTCGCGGATCGAAGGAGACGGGGGAGTCGAGCGTTGTGTATCCGGAGCCTCGCTCATCTGGAGCTAGAGAGGCAGCATCGATGACGATCTCGGCGCGGAAGCTGTTGTCTTGCCGTAGGCGGAACCAATCTGCGGCCTGCCACGGCTCATCCGTGAGTGCCTGCAGTAGAGAGGCATGCCGGATACCAAGAGACAACGGTTGACTTGGCGGACAGGAGCGCCGCCCCAGGTAGAGAGGAAACACGGGGTGACGAACAGCTACGTCAAGGCCCTCGAGCAGAGTCTTCTCTCCCTCGATGGCCGCGAGATAGACGGCGTCGGCAAGGTAATACCGCTCAGACAGCGGCATGCTTTGCTTGCCGTCCAGCGTTCGAGCGGTGTGGAAGTCACGCAGCACGGTGCCGGGTTGGTCCTTGCGGACTCCGAAACGTAGCGACAACAAGTCCTCAATCGGATCAGTCCGACGCCGTCCGACGGCGGCAGCCAGCATTCCGATGACGCCGCTCTTGGTGGGAGCGAGTTCAGTCCCACGAACAGTGAATCTGGACTTGACTCCCCACGACTGCAGAGGTCCAGCAAGTCGAAGGAGGAGGACAGACATCAGCTGTGCTCCGGGGTAAGTCCGTGAGCAGCAGCCTCGCACACCTTTCCAGGCAGGTCAGCGAAGGTGATGCGCTCGCCGAGGCTTGCGAGCTCTGGGACATCAGCGAGGGAGACCACGAACGAGGCCTGAGGCTTCAGCCCAAAGTTCTCCTCGATCGTGTGCTCGTACCTAGCCAGGGCCTCGACTGAGCGAGTCAGGAAGCCGTCGGACTCGGTGGTGCGGACGGGCTTCTCGAAGGCACCGACGAGTGAGACCGGCTGGTCGTCCCGCACCGAGACAACCACCGAGTCCGGCAGCGTCCTGTTGGCAAAGGTGTTCTGCTTCCCAGTGGGCATCGACAGGCAGAAGCCCTCAAGAAACACGCTCAGGGCTCGCAGAGCCGCGTCCCGGTCTCCCAGGTTCTCGACCAGCATGTCAAGGTTGACGGTCGCGTAGCGATACATCGTTGCCGAGGAGAACTCGACGGTTCCCATCATTCCAGCACCGGCGTCCTCTTCCATCGCACGTGACTTCTCGTCATCGACGGCGGTGAAGAAGTCATACTCGTTTTCTGCGGCGTGAGTCGAGATGGCGTGCGCGACCTGGCATGCAGCATCGACGTTGAGATCGGCGTCGTCGGCGACCATTCGCCCAAACAGGGCGATATCAACCGCATGCTCTTCCTTGAAGATCTTCTTTGTCTCCTTCGGGTCGATCTTCTCACCTGCGTGAGCAGCGCGGGTAGCCATCTCGGCCAGGCGATTGATCTGACTGGTGGACAGGAAGAGAAGATAGCCAGATTCAGCGGGTGCGTCCTTCTTGCCGCGAGGTGGCGCGACCTTGATCTTGGCTGCGGAGAACACCTGCTCGGCTAGAGCGAGGGCGGAGTCGGCAAGGTCGGGAGCGATCGCGCTGATCCGGTCTGCGAGGAGCTCAACGACTCGTTTGGTGCGGATGCCGACGTCAGTAGCATCGAGGTGCTCGTTGAAGTAGAGACGAGTGGCGCGCTTCCAGGACTGGCTCGAGACCCGCAGGCGTCGAACACCGCCGTAGAGAGCGGACTTGGGAGAGCCCGAGTCATCTCGGTTGACGCACGAGGGCGGAAGGCTCTGAATCAGGTGGATGTCGACGAAGGTGCTCATATCAGTGCTCCAAGGTTGAGTGGGAGTCAGTGGAATCGGTGTTGTCAGGGGTAGGGGTGTGCTCAAGGCCGGCGTACTGCCTCGCCCAGGTGAGTCGGACAGTCTTGGCGCCGTCCGCTTGTTGGAAACGAACAAGCTCGTCAGCTAGCGCTGCGTAGTCGAGTGGAATACGGCGAGCGCGCAGCTGCGAGACGAACGCCTGAAGGTGATGAGTCAGTTCGCTCGTCGTCGTCGAGGTCACGAGTGCGTTGAAACGTGCTCTGGCAGAGGACAGCTCGTCGTCAGGAGGCCCGATCAGGGTGCGGGCGGCCTGGCCGAGGCCTCGGCCAGGAACATGCATCGGTTCAGTGCGTGACTGCTGGTGGATACCGTAGAGAGTCATCGCCGTGTGAACAGCGATTTCTTCTCTCGTCGGAGCGTCGCCGTGTCCGGGTGGCACCGGGCACTCGGTGAGCGCCCACACCTCGGGCAACGCACCAGGGGGCATGCGGGCCGCCCGACGCAAGGCAGCGAGCTCTGCTCTGCCGGAGGACTCTCCGCCGCAGTAGCGCTGCTGGAGGCCTCGTGGTCCGCCCAGCCGCCTTTCGACCAGGGAACCTTCCCGGCGCAGTGGTCGGCGGCGCCGTGTGGCGGAATCCGACGGGCCGCTGGTGCTCTCGGAGGGCTGAGGGTCTGAGATGGGTGCTGTCATTGATCTGCCCTTTCATCGTCATGGGCTGCGGGGATCTGGGAGCCTGGCCTCGGCAGGACTTCTGCGAGCTTTCTGCGGAAGAAGAACAGCGCTCGACCGACGTCCATGCGGGATGTTCCGTCCCCGCGGCCTGTGAATGCCGTGCTGGGTGCGTTCTGTGCGAGATGCTCAGCCTGGCGATGTGCCTCGGAGCGAAGGACCTCCCGCCATTGCTCGGCAACGGACTCGGGGTCCGCGTCTGCGATGTCAGCGAGCCACCGGGGGAAGCGCTCATCAATGGCTTGGTAGAACTGCGCTCCAGCCCGTTGACGGGCGGCAGAACTAGTATCGGGGCTTCCGCCAGCAGCACGGTCCAGGTTGGCCGCGAGGTTTCTCAGTGTTCCCGCCGCCTGCTCAGTGACCTCAATAGCGTCGCTCACCAGGGTCAGGAGCCGTGTGTTGTCCCGGCCGAGCAGGGCCGAGGGCACATGAAGAGTGTCCTCGACGAGCTCAGTAATCACGGCCTCCTGGGCGCCGTATTCCATACCGACGGCGTGGATTGGTAGAAGCTTGCGAGGCGGAATGACGCGCTGATACATGAGCCGCTGATAGAACGTGATCACTGCCGGCGGGAGGAAGCGACTGACCTGGCCCCCGGCTTTGGTCGACACCATCGGGCTGAGATGCGGGACGACCGTCGGGAGACCACGCCACATCGCGCGATCCGTTGGGAGCTTGCGAGGCATGTAGACCGTCGCCTTGGCCTTCTGACTCTGGGGCTCTGAGTAGCGCCAGGCTGTGAGGGGCTCGACGTGCTGCCGGTTTTGTGGCGTCGCCTTGTCTCCATTGCCGAGGAACAGGGAGGTAACCTCCTCCTTGCCGTGGAGAAGAACGCGTCGGGTTTGCCACGTGTAGCAGGACACTGGTCCAGTGGGCTGCTTTGATGCGGACCCTCCCGGTCCGTCTGCGGGGCGCTCCCACGGCGGTAGGTCTCGCGACAGGTCGACTTCCTGCAGCCCTTCGACGCAGTTGCACACCACGGTGTTGAGCAAGAGCGTCTGCTCGAGGTTGTCGCCAGCCAGCGTGATCGTCCCGATCTGTCCCGTCCAACCTGGTCCGATGGGATATCCCTTCCCATTTCTTACCTGAGGGTCCCCAACGGCGCCAGAACGGATTCCTGAAGGATCGAAAGCATGGACATGGATGAGCCAACGTGCTGCCTCGGCCCAGGTCATCTGGGACAAGCCCTCACCCATCCGGGTGGTGAAGAACGGATGCCCGTTCGGGATGTCTGCGATTAATGACTCTAGGCCGGAGCTCTTCCCTGAAGCAGTGTGGATACCGGCAACCTGGAAGAACGGCTGCTCGGGATCGCGCAGATCGAAGCGACTGCGGAACCGCTCCAGGTAGGTCGATGCGTCCTGTCCGAGGCTTCCTGGCGAGCTCCAGTATTCTCTCCAGACCTCGAGATCCTCTGGTCCGTCCATCGTCCTGTGGCAGATCGCCAGGAGTAGCCGAAGGATGGCGATGTTCTGGCTGGCGATCTCGCCGTGAATGCCCTCGATCTGTGTAGCGTCGCGAAACAGCGTCAGCAGCGATACCTCTTCTGACTCACCGCTCAGCCAGGTCACGCGGATCCAGGGTTCGTCAAGAAGATTGAAGCTCGGTGTCATCGGGGTGAGACCTCCTTGAGACCCGTAGACGAGGAGTACTCGAGCGTGATGCCTGCCAGGGTGGCTCGGCCGTGTTCCAGGGGGAGGACTAGCTGGCCAGCAAGCTCAGGAATACTCTGCCAGGCAGGTACGAGCCGTGTCTCAAGTTCGGAGATCACGGTGTCGATCACGCGAGGGTTGGAGAGCCGAGGAGGTAGCCGTACCGCGGACATCGCCATAGCTCGTGCGACTTTGGGCTCAGGAGCGTCGTCGTCAGGAATCGGGAGAGCCGGTGCTCCTGCCGTCGGCAGCGTGTAGAGACCGACCTGCCCGCCCTGCCGTCGAGCGTCGATGAGGATGACCTCGAGAGAGTCCTCGCCGTCGCGTACCTGGGCACGCCCCTTCTCATCATTGTCTAAGGCTGCGGAATGCAGCCATCCGATCAGCGACGATGCGCAGGACGCGCGTGGAGGTGATGACAGGAGGAAGGTCCGTGCGGCATCGGTCTTCGCTCTCTTGAGCTCGTCAGCCTTGCTCGCGGCTTCCGCGAGCGCTTTGTCCCAGGCTGGAGGAGTGGATACCAGCTCTCCGTAGACACCCTCGATCAGGGCGTGCACGTCCTGCGGGATGCGTACTTCTCCTGGTCCTTCCATGACCTTGTGCAGCACGGCAGCGCTGCGCAGCAGGTCCAGGGAGCCGTAGATCGCCTGAGCGCCGCCCTCCAAGGAGGGGCTCTCCGATGTCGGCGTCGGCAGCCAGTCAACGAGGCAGGTCGCCTCTGTCAGGCTTGCGGGTCGAGGTCGTTCATGGCGATGAAGACGTCCCATGCGCTGGAGGATCAGATCGATCGGCGCCAGATCGGTGATGAGCAGGTCGAAGTCGACGTCGAGAGACTGCTCGACGACCTGCGTTGCTACGACGACGGCGCGATGGGGACGGTCAGGGCCGCTGCGGGGAGGGCCGAACTTCTTCAGCAGCTCGTCGTCCTTGGCGAGCCTGTCACCGACCGTGAACCGTGCGTGGTGGACGCTCACCTCCTCTCCGAGCTCTGAGCGCAGCAGCTCGTAGGTCTCCTGCGCACGGCGCACTGTGTTCCTGACGACGAGTGCGCACCCGCCGTCGGACAGTGCCATACGCAGGGTGGGAACGAGCTGGTCCCGTCCGAGCCGATCAACGTGCACGCGGGCCGTACGACCGGCCGATGAGGAACCGACGACGCGGGATCCTGCCAGTCCGGTGGAGACCAGACAGGGGAAGGGCGTGCTCAGAGGATCTGGGGACGGGTGTCGTGGCACCCGCTGACCGTCGGCTAGGGCAAGCCCGTGCCGGTAAGCGGAGGTGAGCTCGGCGCAGCGCGCCTGCGAGAGTGTCGCCGAGAGCAGGATGACAGGTACCCCGTAAGCGGCGAGCCACGTCAGAGCGCGGTCAAGGTAGACGTTCATGTGTGTGGAGTAGGAGTGGACCTCGTCCACGATGACCACTTTGCGGGAGAGACCAAGATGACGCAGTGCCAGGTGTGGGGACCGCATCGCGCCGAAAAGGAGGTGATCAACGGTGGTGACGACGAAGTCAGCCAGCATGGCCTTCTTGCGTCCGTTAAACCACGCGCCGATCGCGATATCTGCGCGCCTGCCGTGGGAGCTGTCGAGCTCGCGACCGGCGCGCGCCTCGATCTCGTCCCAGCCGATCTGACAGGGGTGGGGGAGTGTCGAGTCGTCCCCACCAAGGGAACCGAGAAGCTGGCTGCGCAGCTCATATCCGCGGCGGCGGAGCTGACCTGCCTGCTTGTTCAGACGCGCACGGCCGTGAATGAGCTGGACCGCGAAGGTCGATGGAGCGCCGTCAGAGGCATATGCCTCCTCCAGGCTCTCCAACCAGGACAACTCTCGGGCGAACATGGCGTCTGTAGTGGCTTGGGTGGGAAGGGCGAAGAGCACCCCTGCACGTCCGCTGCGCGCGGCGAGCACCTCTGCCGCCATGAGTGCAGCCTCGGTCTTCCCACCACCGGTGGAGTCCTCGATGATGAGCATGCCTGGCATGGGCATCGTTCGGGCCATCTCGACGGCACGAGTCTGAACCTCGGTGGCCGTGGACCCTTCCGGCAGTGAGAACCGGTGTCTCAGGGTGTCGCTGACGCCAGCCTCCTCGTCCCTGGGCCTCCATGGTGCCGGAAGCTCGATTCGGGCCAGTCCTTGTGTGACGCGCTGGCGGTGTCGGTCAGGGGCAAGAAGGTCTCGGCCGTCGTCGTCGGCAGGGACAAGAGGGAAATAGTCTTCAGTGGAGGCCAGCCAGTCAGCAACGATGACCAGACCGGACAGAATGACCAGGAACGGCTGGGACCACGTGCGCTTAGACCAGTGGGCAAGTAATGAGCTGACCTCGCAGCGCTCCGTCACCAGCTCGAGCAGCTCGTTCTGGACCGTGGTCCACGTGCCGGTGCCGATGAGCGGCTCGCGTCCCTCGCTCTCCTGCAGGCTGGCGTACGTGGGCGGGATGCCATGGTGAGCTCCGACTATGCAGGCCAGTGCCTCGGCGGACTCGAAGGACCATCCGTGAACGTTCTCCAGCCATTGCTGAAAGATGCGATGTCCGGCTAGCCCGTGGGGGACTTTACGGCGCTCGAGTGGATCTACTGGGACGCGCTCGAATCCGGACTCGCACATGCGGTCGTACAGCTCAGGAACCTTGCTGGCGAACGCGGGGGAGGCCTTGCCGATGTCATGGACGCCCGAGATCCATGCGGCTAAGGCAGTGAACTCCTCAGAAGGGGACAGGCCAGATGGGGACGTGGCGAACTCGCGGTCGATGATCGAACAGATCGATGGGGAGAGCCAGTTCTTGGCGAGGTGGCGGGAGACGGCGGCCGTATCAAGAAGATGGATCGGAAGTGGAAGCCATCTTTCGCGCTCAGGGTTGTAGCCAGATTTCGCCCAGGCTGCGGCGGCAGTGCTCGACAGGTTCATAGGGACTCCTTCGTCGTTCGGGTGCCACGATATGACCTGGCGCGAGCTGGGATGAGCCGGCATAACGTAACGGCGACACCGTTCACCCCGCGTCAGCGGGGATCTGCGCAGGCGAGGTGCTGAGACTTCTCACCCTCGCCTGCGCTCTTGGACGTACCATGGCCCCGTCGTCGTGACTGGCGTTTGGGTGGACCACCACCGGGGAGCGGCGATCGTGCTCACGGCCTGACCGTCCACCAGCCTGGCTGGGGGCCTGCCGTACCCGGCCACGAGCACGCACCTGTACCTGGTCGCCCGCCTGGGCCGAGGTCGACGCCCCGCGCGGTACGCCGCGCTCAGACAACGCACCGAGGAGAACCATGACTGGTCCCGCCGCCACCTCACTCAACGCCATGCCGCTGGCCGAGCTCGACCCTGAGATCGCCGCCGTCCTGGACGGCGAGCTCGCCCGCCAGCGCGAGACCCTGGAGATGATCGCCTCGGAGAACTTCGTTCCCCGCGCGGTCCTCCAGGCCCAGGGCTCGGTCCTGACCAACAAGTACGCCGAGGGCTACCCCGGCAAGCGCTACTACGGCGGCTGCGAGGTCGTCGACGTCGCCGAGTCGCTCGCTATCGAGCGTGCCTTGAAGGTCTTCGGTGGTGACTACGCCAACGTCCAGCCCCACTCCGGCGCCCAGGCTAACGCCGCGGTCCTTCACGCCCTGGCGCAGCCGGGTGACACCATCCTCGGCCTGGCCCTGCCCCATGGTGGCCACCTCACCCACGGCATGAAGATCAACTTCTCGGGCCGCCTGTACAACGCCACCGCCTACGGCGTGGACGAACACACCCACCGCATCGAGATGGACCAGGTGCGCGAGGCCGCCCTGCGCGAGCGCCCCAAGGTCATCATCGCCGGCTGGTCCGCCTACCCCCGCCACCTCGACTTCGAGGCCTTCCGCTCCATCGCGGACGAGGTCGGTGCCTACCTGTGGACGGACATGGCCCACTTCGCCGGACTCGTCGCCGCGGGCCTTCACCCCAGCCCCGTCCCCTTCGCCGACGTCGTGTCCACCACGGTCCACAAGACCCTCGGCGGCCCGCGCTCGGGCATGATCATCTCCTCGCGCGGTGAGGAGCTGGGCAAGAAGCTCAACTCCGCCGTCTTCCCCGGTCAGCAGGGTGGCCCGCTCATGCACGTCGTCGCCGCCAAGGCGGTGGCCATGAAGGTCGCCGGCACCGAGGAGTTCAAGGACCGCCAGCGCCGCACCGTCGAGGGCGCCGCGATCCTGGCCGAGCGTCTCCTGCGCGAGGACGTGGCCAAGGCCGGCATCACGCTGGTCACCGGCGGCACTGACGTCCACCTGGTCCTCGTTGACCTGCGTGACTCTGCCCTGGACGGCCAGCAGGCCGAGGACCTCCTCCACGCCGCTGGCATCACCGTCAACCGCAACGCGGTCCCCTTCGACCCGCGTCCGGCCCGCGTCACCTCGGGACTGCGTATCGGTACCCCGGCGCTGGCCACCCGCGGCTTCGGCGCCACCGAGTTCACCGAGGTCGCGGACATCATCGCCACCGCCCTCGTGGCCGGTGCCGCCGGCGCGGCCGACGACGAGCTGCTCGCTGGCCTGCGCGCCCGCATCCAGGCCCTGACCGAGGCCTTCCCGCTCTACCCGGGGCTGGACCAGTGAGGGCCCCCTGGACCGGCGCCGCCCAGGTCCTGGACGGCAAGGCCACCGCGGCCGTCATCAAGGCCGAGCTCAAGGAGCGTGTGGACGCCCTGCGGGAGCGCGGTATCACCCCGGGGCTCGGGACCGTCCTAGTGGGTGAGGACCCCGGTAGCGTCAAGTACGTGGCCGGCAAGCACGCCGACTGCGCCGAGGTCGGTATCGCCTCCATCCGGGTGGACCTGTCGGCCAGCGCCACCCAGGCCGAGATCGAGGCAGCGGTCGATCGTCTCAACGCCGACCCTGCCTGCACCGGCTACATCGTCCAGCTGCCGCTTCCCAAGGGCGTGGACACCAACGCCATCCTGGAGCGGATCGACCCGGACAAGGACGCGGACGGCCTCCACCCGACCAACCTCGGGCGCCTGGTCCTGCGTGGCTCTGAGCCGATGACCTCGCCTCTGCCGTGTACCCCGCGTGCCTGCATCGAGCTCATCACCCGTCACGGGATCGCTCTGGCGGGCAAGGACGTGTGCGTCGTGGGTCGAGGCGTGACCGTGGGCCGCTCCATCGGCCTGCTGCTCATGCGCAAGGACGTCAACGCCACCGTCGACGTCTGCCACACCGGCACCGCGGACCTGGCTGAGCACGTGCGCCGCGCTGACGTCGTCATCGCCGCCGCCGGCTCGGCCGGGATCATCAGCCCTGACATGGTCAAGCCCGGCGCCGTCGTCCTGGACGTGGGCGTGAGCCGCGTCGTGGACCCGGCCACCGGTAAGGGCCGGATCATGGGAGACGTGGCCGACGGCGTCGACCAGGTCGCCTCGTGGCTCTCACCGAACCCCGGGGGAGTGGGACCCATGACTCGCGCCCTGCTGCTGGCCAACGTCGTCGAGACGGCTGAGCGGCAGGCCTGAGACAAGCCTGAGAAACAGGCGGCGCCGTCGTTCCTGCGCTGAGGGACGACGGCGCCGCTCGTCCTCTCGGCCAGGCAGGGCCAGGTGGCCATGGCCGGCTCAGCCAGGCACCACCTGGGTCCCGGCCCGTCCCGCCACGATCTGAGCGGCCTGGCCCAGCGCCCCGATGACAGCGCGCCCGCCGGTGCGCTCGACGAAGGAGGCACACGCCCGCGCCTTGGGGCCCATCGACCCCTCCGGCAGCCCGAGGGCCCGTAGCCGGGCCGGAGTCACCTGCTCCAGCAGCTGTGCCTCGGCGGTCCCGTAGCCCTCCACCACGCCGGGCACATCCGTGAGCACAATGAGCAGCTCGGCCCCGATCTGCTCGGCCAGCACCGCGGAGGCCAGGTCCTTGTCCACCACTGCCTCCACGCCCTCGTGCGTCCCGTCCTCCCAGGTGCGCACGGCAACGCCCCCGCCACCGGTGCACACGACGACGGCGCCCTGGTCGAGCAGGCGGGCGACGACGTCGGCCTCGAGCACGGAGCGGGGCTCAGGGGAGGGGACCACGCGGCGCCAGTGCTCACCGTCGCGCGCCATCGTCCAGCCGCGCTCGGCGGCCAGCAGCCGCGACTCCTCCTCGCTGAGCACCGCGCCCACGAACTTGGTGGGCTGGGCCATCGCTGGGTCAGCGGGGTCGACGAGGGTGCGCGTGAGCAGCCCCGCCACCGCACGCCCGGGCAGGGCGTCAGACAGCGCCTGGGTGATCCAGAAGCCGATCATGCCCTGGGTCTGAGCCACCAGGGTGTCCAGCGGGTAGACATTCGCCGGTAGGTCCGAGGAGGCTGTGGCTGCCGCGAGCAGCCCGACCTGTGGTCCGTTGCCGTGGGTGATGACCAGCTCGTGGCGCGCGGCCAACGGCGCCAGCGCAGCGACCGCCAGGCGTACCTTGGCCACCTGGATCGCCGTGTCGGGCGTCGCGCCGCGAGGAAGCAGAGCGTTGCCACCCAGCGCGAGGACGATCCTCATACCAGTCCCTTCTTCCGGCACCTACTCACCAGGAGCCACCTGAGCGCAGCGCCTGCCAGCCTGCTGGATCGTGCGGGTGGCTGCGCCTAGAGCTGGTACTCCACCACCAGCGGAGCGTGGTCGCTCCACCGCTCGGCGTAGGAGGCGGCGCGGTCGACGACGGCGCTCACCGCCCGGCCGGCGAGGGATGGGGTCGCCACCTGGTAGTCGATGCGCCAGCCGGCGTCATTGTCAAAGGCCTTGCCACGCTGGGACCACCAGGTGTAGGGCCCCTGAGCCTCAGGTTCGAGGTGACGAGCCACGTCCACCCACCCAGAGGCGAACCAGCCCTCTAGGTGCGCGATCTCCTCATCCAGGACACCGGCGACCTTGTTGTGGTTCGGCTTCCAGTTCTTGATGTCCCGCTCGCTGCGCACCACGTTGAGGTCACCGGCCATGACCACCTGCGGCCCGCCGGCCTGGGCACTGGCCAGGAGCTCACCCATCCGGGTATCGACGAGCTCCAGGTGGGCGTACTTCTGGTCCATCTTCTCCGTGCCGATCTGGCCCGAGTGCAGGTAGGCGGACACGACGGTGAGGACGGTCTGAGCATCGGCGTCGGCCAGGTCCACCTCCAGCCAGCGCCCGGAGTCCACGTCCGGCTCCTCGGCCTGGCCAGCCACGCCGTAGCGGGACTCGCCCAGGCGGACCGGCCCGCCCTCGCGCACGGCGACGCCCACCCCAGCGCGCCCCTTGATCCGGCAGGGCCAGATCAGCGAGGAGTAGCCGGGCAGCAGGGCCGCGGCCGTCTCCTCGTCCGCCCGCACCTCCTGCAGCAGCAGGACGTCAGGAGCTGAGGCCTCCAGCCAGGTCCCCATGCCCTTGCGGGCAGCGGCCCGGATGCCGTTGACGTTGACAGTGGCGATTCGCATGCGACCAGACTACGTGGCCCCACGCCTCCTCCAGAGGCAAGCAAGTCATAGAATCGTGCTATCCCGAGGCCGGCGAAGGCGAGGAGACCATGAGGAGCAACGAGACCAGCGCTGCCACCCTCGCGCAGGCGGAGCTGGAGCGCGCGCGGCGCACTGACACCCGCGGTAAGCGGATGCTCATCGCAGGCCTGGTCATCATGCTCGCCGCGGCCCTGTTCCCGGTCCTCGCCTCCTGGGCGCTCGACGGCGAGGCCGCCACAGCACTGTGGCTCGCCTCGATGCCCCTGTGCCTGGCCGGGGCAGCGCTCGCCGCCGTGGGCCACACGCGCCGTCGTAGCGTCTCCAGCCTGCTGCGGGAGGACTGGGGCTGAGGCCGTCAGATCCTGATGGCGTCGATCGGGCGGATCCGCACCGCCACGATCGCCGGGATGATGCCGGCCAGCGCCCCGACCCCGCTGGCTGCCGCCAGGCCGATGAAGGCCGCGGACATCGGGAAGGGCGGGCGGTTCGTGATCTCGGTCTGCATGAGGGTCTCCAGGGGGATCACGCGCATGGCGATGATGGCGATGATGATGCCGACCACGCCGGCCACCACCGTGGCGACCACGGACTCCAGCATGATGGAGAAGAAGATGCGCCGGTTGGTCGCCCCGAAGGAGCGGCGCACACCGATCTCGTGGATGCGCTGGCGCACGGTGACCAGGGAGATGTTGATCAGTCCTAGGGCGCCCAGGACCATGATGAAGACGCCGGCCCCGGTCACGGACAGGGTGAAGACCCGGTTGAAGTCCTCGGACTGGCCGAAGTCGTTGTCGTAGACATTGGTCGCCCCGCGTCCGAAGACGCCGTCGAAGTAGGTCTTGGCCAGCGCGGTCATCTCCTTGCTGCGTCCGGCACCCGCCCACACCTCGAAGGTGGGCTCCTCAGGCTGGACGGTGGCGGGCAGGAGCCTCTCGAAGGGCTCGGCCAGGACGAAGGCCTTGAGCTCCTCGCGGCACACCATCTCCCTGTCCTCCCCCTTCGTGCAGAACTGACCGCCGTCGGGGTCGGCGGGCAGGACGCCCACGACCGTGTAGGTGGCCTTCATCGGTGCCAGGCCCGTGACCTGGACCGGCTCGGTGAGGGAGTCGATGCCTAGCTGGGTCAGCAGCGAGCGGGAGACGACGATGCTGGGGGACAGGTCGTCAGCGTCCTCGGCCCTGAACCAGCGGCCCTCGGCCAGCTGGGTGGGGTGCAGGAGGCCGTAACCGGGTGAGACCACGGTGGTGGACACCGCCGCAGGCCCGTCCGCCAGGCTCAGACGCAGGTTCTGGGAGTAGCTCGTGGCCCACCGCGTGATCTCGTAGCGGCTGACAAAGTCCGTGCGGGCCGCGGCCAGACGAGCCTTCGTGTCCGTGCCGGTGTCCTGGGCCGGGTCCTCCAGGCCAGCCGCGGCGTCGGCGTCCAGGACGCCGGAGGAGCCGTCCTGCGTCCCGGTGGCAGGCGAGACCATGATCTGCACCGTGCCTGGGCGCCCGGCCCACTTCTCCATCAGGTCCTGCTGGACCGCGGAGGAGACCTGCCCGAAGGCGATGATGAAGGTCATGGCGGCTACCGCCACGGCCACGCCGATGAGGGAGAGCATGACGCGCAGCTTGCCGATGCGCAGCTGGGCCCAGGCCTCAACGAGGGCGCCGACGACGCCGGTGACGAACCCGTTCATGCTGGCACCTCCTCCAGGGTCTGGAGCGAGCCGTGCGTACGACGCTCCACGCTGATGGGCGTCAGGCGCCCCTCCTCCAGCCGGTACTGCGTGCGCGCCCGGCTGGCCACGGCCAGGTCATGGGTGATGATGATCAGAGCCGCGCCGGTCTGCGCGCACTGAGCCTCCAGCAGGTTCATCACCGAGGCGCCGGTGTCCACGTCCAGGGCGCCGGTGGGCTCATCGGCCAGAATGATCCGAGGCTTGCGGGCCAGCGCACGTGCGATGGCCACGCGCTGCTGCTCGCCTCCGGACAGGCGGTTGATAGGCCCACCGATCTTGTCCTTCAGGCCGACTGCCTCCAGCAGCTCCTCGGCCCGGGCGGTGCGGCCCCAGAAGGCCAGGCCCCGGTCGTAGAGCAGAGGCGCAGCCACGTTCTCCGTGGTGGTCAGGCCGGGGATGAGGTTGAAGGTCTGGAAGACGAAGCCGAAGGTACGCCCGCGCAGGTGCGCCCGGCGGGACTCGCCCAGCGTCGCCATGTCCACCCCGTCCAGCAGGTAGATGCCGGCGCTGGCCTGGTCAATGAGGCCCAGGATGTTGAGCAGCGTCGACTTTCCGGTTCCCGAACGCCCCACGATGGCCACGTGCTCACCGGGGTAGACGTCCAGGTTGACGTCGGTCAGGATGTGGAGCGGATCGGCGTCGGGCACCTCGAAGGTGCGGGCAATGCCGCGCAGGCTGAGTACCGGCGCGTGGCCGGCGGGTGGTGCCGGCAGCAGGTCAGTGGCCTCTTGCGCCTCCAGCGGCTCCGGCGGTGAGGACGGCGTCGGGGCAGAGGTGGTCACAGGATCTCCTGACCGTTCTCGTCGTAGCAGACGTAGTCGTCACAGGTGTTGGGCTCACCTGTGCGGGTGGTGTCCTTGCCCGGAACGAACAGGAGGATCTCCTCGCCCTCGCTCAGCCCCTCGGTGACCTGGATGTTGACGCCGTCATTGATGCCGAGCGTGACCTCACGCTTCTCGGCCTTTTCGGGCGCCTCGGGGTCGGTGACCACCCAGACGTTGCCCTTGGTCGTCGAGCCCTCGACGGCGGTGACAGGCACCAGCAGCGCCCCGGTGGCGCTGCCGGCGTCGATACCGATGGTCACCGGCAGGCCGGGGAAGACCTTCTGGTCACCCGGTACCGGGCAACGTACCTCCACGCTCGTGCCGTCACCGGTGGTCGTGGTGACGTCTCCGGAGGTCGGGTCGGTCGTCGTCGAGGTCCTGGCCTTGGTACCGATGCTCAGCCCCTGGCACTGGAAGGGCGCCGGGCCGCCCTCGAGCGTGAGCTCGGCCGTGGTGGGAGCGTTGGTCAGCTGGTACTGCTGGGAGGGCGTGATGGTGCCGGTGGCGGAGAAGGTGCCCGGTGTGACGGTAGCGACCACCATGCCGACGTTGGTCTGCTGGTCCTTGATGACGTTGAAGGAGACGACGCCGGCTGCCGGGGCGTAGACGACGGCGCGCGTGACCTTGTCTGGCTGGGGCACCATGCCCTTCTCATCGGTCTCCCCGATGACCTGAGGGTCCTGCGCCTCGGTCTTGACGATCGTCAGCAGCGGCGCCCCCTGAGTGACCGTGGCTCCCTTGTCCACGGCGAAGCCCTCGATGACGCCCTCCAGGGTCGCCTGCGCCTCCAGTGCGGCGTCCTCGACGATCTGTCCCTTGACGTCGATGGTGTTGGAGATGTCGCCGAGCGTGGCCGTCGTCGTCTGGGTGCCGACGCTGAAGCCTGGGGTCGGGCCGGCGGAGGCACCCTCTGTCTGGCTGGGGAAGAAGGCGATCTTGGTCAGTGCCACGGCGATGACCAGGGCGATGAGGATCTTCAGGGCGGGCAGGACGTAACGCTTCACGGGTGCCTCCACCTAGGGCAAGAAGGGACGGGAGTCAGCGGCAGCATAAATAACGCTCGTCCCTCCAGGGCTCATCCTTGAGGAGGAGCTGCCCCTGAGACTCATCACCCGTGGGGCTCAGGGATGTGCCAGGCACATCCCTGAGCCCCACGGGCTGGACAGATCGCGATGGCTCAGGCCAGGCGGCCAGCCGGTGCGGAGGGCACGGCGTCCAGGAAGGCCGGGGCATCGAAGCCTTCACGGGCATAGGCCTGGACGACGGCGCGAGCCACCTGCTCGACGGCGTCGGCGTCCACCAGCGCGATCGCGGAGCCGCCAAAGCCGCCACCGGTCATCCGGGCCCCGTACGCGCCGGCAGCGCGAGCAGCGTCGACGGCGACGTCGAGCTCGGGGCAGGTGCACTCGTAGTCATCGCGCAGGGAGTCGTGGGAGGCGTTGAGCAGCGTGCCGACCTCGGCCAGCTTGTCACCGGCCAGCGCCTGGCCGTCGCTGAGCAGAGCGACCAGGTCCTTGGTTCGCTGGATCTCCGTGACTACGTGACGGGTGCGCTTGACCAGCTCCGCGCCGTCCTCGCCGCTGGCCTCCAGGCGCTCAAGCGCCTGGGGAAGGGCCTCGGGTGAGACCTCGACCAGCAGGTCCACCCCGAGCAGCGAGGCAGCCTTCTCGCAGGCCGCGCGCCGTGAGCCGTACTGGCCGTCAGCGTGGGAGTGCTTGGCCTTGGTATCGATCACCAGCAACGCGAGCCCTGCACCCGCCAGGTCGAGGGGGACCTGACGCACCTGGCCGCTGCGGCAGTCCAGCTCCAGGGCGTGCCCGGCCTGGCAACGCAACGAGGCGGACTGGTCCATCCCTCCGGTGGGGGCGCCGGCCATCTCGTTCTCCGCGCGCACGCAGGAGGTCACCAGCCGCTCGCGCCCGGCGTCATTGGGCTCCTCAGCGCTTCCTGCCAGTCCCAGGGCGTTGACCTCATCCAGCGCGACGACGGTGGCTCCCTCCAGGGCCGCCGAGGAGGACAGCCCGCCGCCCAGCGGCACGCAGGAGTACAGCGCTGCGTCGAAGCCGCTGACCGGTCCCAGCCCGTCCTGCTCCAGGGCCCAGGCCACGCCGGCGACGTAGGCGTTCCAGTGCCGGACCTCGCCCGGGGTGCCCTTGGGGCCGATCTGGTCCAGGTCGAGGACGTCGATCGTCTCGCGCGTCTGGGGCGAGACCAGGCGGATGGTGCGGTCCTCACGGCGACGCAGCGCCATGTGGGCTCGGTGCGGCAGGGCGATGGGCAGGGCCAGCCCACCGTTGTAGTCCGTGTGCTCGCCGATAACGTTGACCCGCCCCGGCGCGTACCACACGCCGTCGGGTTCACAGTCAAAGGCCTCGTGGAACAGTGCGGTGGCGGCAGCAACTCCCTCGTCGGGGGACAGTGCGGGGGAGAAGACAGGGTCGTGGGGGGCGGATGTGCTCTCGTAGGACATGGCTTCATCCTGCCAGATCAGGACGGGGACCGTACGGCCTGTGGTCCCCTCCTGCTCTGCCCGGCGTTAGAGTGGGGCGGCCACCCTCCTGCTGGCCCACCTGACCGTGCCCGCTCCCCACTCTGCCAGGAGACCTCGATGGATGCTGCTCGTGCCCAGGACCGTTCCGCCCCCGACACTCCGCCGGAGGGCTGGGGTGAGCCCGAGCGCGCTGAGGACCAGGAGCCGCGTGGCGCCGTCGGGCGCGTGCTGGAACGTGTCCAGGCCGTGCTGGAGTGGTGGAACCGAAGCCGGCTAGGGCGGATGCTGGCGCGTTACGGCAACGTCCGCGGTGGCCTGCTGGCCGGAGGTATCGCCTACACCGGGCTGTTCTCCGTCTTCGCGGGACTGGCCATCGGAGTCAGCGTCCTCATGGCGACCATCGGCCGCCACCCGCAGATCCGCGACGCGGTCCTCGACTCCATCGGCAGCCTCCTGCCTGGTGTGGTGGACGATGGCAGCGGCGGCGGACTGGTGAGCATCGACCAGCTCACCCTCGACTCCGCCCTCAACCTCGGCTCCGTCCTGGGTCTGCTCACCATGCTCTACTCCGCGATGGGACTGATGGGGGCGCTGAAGAACGGGGTACGGGCCATGTTCGGCATCGTCACTCTGCCCCACAACCCGGTGGTCAACCAGCTGGCGAACCTCGCCGGCTTCCTGGTCATCATGGTGGCGGTGCTGGCCACGGCCATGGCCTCGGTCCTGACCAGCGCGGTAGCCGGAGCGATGGACTTCCTGCCCTCCTGGCTGTCGGGGCCAGGGGTCAAGGCGGCCACGCTCGCGCTGTCCTTCCTCATTGACGCCGGGGTGCTGGCACTGATCATCCGCCTGTCCGGACCACGTGTGCCGCGCCGGGACCTCGTGGCTGGTGCGGCGATCGGCGCGCTGGCCTTCGGAGTGCTGCGCCAGGTGGGAACCAGCGCAGTGGGCTCAGTCTCGAGCAACCCCATGCTGGCCTCCTTCGCAGCGCTGGTGGTGCTCATCCTGTGGCTCCATCTGGCCAGCCGGGTGGTGCTGTACGTCTGTGCGTGGATGGCCAATCCGCCGCGGCCCCAGGCCGTTGACCACCCTGACGAGCTGCATGCCGGCCAGACCCCCAACTACGTCACGCTCTCGGTGCCTGCCACGCTGGCCTGGCCGCGTCAGTCGCTCACCGGCACCCTCGAGGTCGACTCCACTGCCCACCCCGACTACGTGCCTCCGGTGGCGCTGGAGGAGGCGGAGCCGGAGCCGGGCGGAAAGCGAGGGCTGCGGGCGCGCCTGACCCTGTGGCGCTACCACCGCGCCCAGGCCAGGGCGCAGGCGCACCTGGCCCGATATCGTGAGCTCTAGCCTGCGGTCGCCTACGCTGGAGAGGTGACTGAGCCCAACACCGCGCCCCGCATCCACGCGATCATCCCCGCCGGAGGTGCCGGCACCCGGCTGTGGCCGCTCAGCCGCCGCAGCCGGCCCAAGTTCCTCCTCGACCTCACCGGAGCCGGACGGACCCTCCTGCAGGGCACCGTCGCCCGCCTGGAGCCGGTGGCTGACTCCGTCACCGTCGTCACGGGCGTCGCCCACCTCGACGCCGTCGCCAGCCAGCTCCCGCAGGTCCCGGCCGCCAACCTCCTGGCAGAGCCGAGCCCGCGAGACTCGATGGCGGCGATCGGCCTGGCGGCTGCGGTCATCGCCGCCCGCCACGGGCGCGAGGCGGTGGTCGGCTCCTTCGCCGCGGACCAGGTCATCGCCGACGAGGAGGCCTTCGTCGAGGCGGTCCGTCAGGCGGCGACGCTCGCCCAGGAGGACTGGGTGGTCACCATCGGCATCGAGGCCACCGGTCCCTCCACCGCCTTCGGATACATCCACGCCGGCGAGCCCACCACGGTCGCCGGCGCTCCGGACGGTCGCGTGGTCCTGGGCTTCACCGAGAAGCCGGATGCGGACACCGCGGAGCGCTACCTGGCCAGCGGCAGCTATCGCTGGAACGCGGGCATGTTCGTCGCGCGGGCCGGCGTGCTGCTGGACCACCTGGCCCGGCAGCGTCCCGCGCTCGCGGAGGGCATCGAGGAGATCGCCGCGGCCTGGGACACTTCGCAGCGCGATGAGGTCCTGGCCCGGGTGTGGCCGGGGCTGGAGAAGATCGCGATCGACCACGCCATCGCCGAGCCGGTGGCCGCCTCGGGCGGGGTCGCGGTCGTCCCCGCCTCGATGGGGTGGGACGACGTCGGTGGCTTCGACGCGCTGGCCGGTCTGGTCCCGCCCCGCGCGCAGGGGCCGGCTGCCGGGGCGGCGGTGCTCGACGCCGTCACTCCGGGAGGTCAGGCCGGCGACGTCGAGGCGAGGTCCAGCGAGGGGGCCCTGGTCGCCTCGACCACGGGCCGGAAGGTGACGCTGCTGGGCGTGCCGGGGCTCGTCGTCGTCGACACTCCGGACGCTTTGCTCATCACGACGCCGGAGCACGCCCAGGAGGTCAAGGGAGTGGTTGACCGCCTGCGTGAGCAGGGGCGCGACGACCTGCTCTGAGCCGGGGCGCCGCGCGCCTGAGCTGCCGTAGGCGCGCTCGCGTCGACGGGCGCTCAGGGCGGCGGCGACCGCCAGCGGGCGCGGCACCCGGCCGCGGTGCCCTGCCCGGGCGCAGGCGCCTGCACACGGTCCGTCGTCCTCGCCCACGGCACAGCGGGCGCCTCGCGCGGCCGCGAGTGCCCGCGATGTCGTCAGCTCGGTGTGGAAGGGCGCCAAGGGCGCCTCGCGCGGCCGCGGGTGCCCGGCTAGGCCCTCGCAGTGGACTGACTGGGAGTCTGTCGGGAAGGTGTCCAGCAGGTGTCCAGCCGACCCTCACAGCGTTTATCCTGGACCGTGTGCCGCCTGCTTGCCTGACGGCGTCTCCTGCCCCCAACCTCCTCTGGAGATCGCAACCGTGATGAAGAAGACCTACTCCGCCCTCGCCCTGGGCCTGGCCGCGTCGCTGAGCCTCGCCGCCTGTGGCTCGGCCCCGACCGACAACGCCTCCTCCGGCAGCTCCCAGGCCGCTGGCTCCTCCGACTTCAAGGCCTGCATGGTGTCTGACGAGGGTGGCTTCGACGACCAGTCCTTCAACCAGTCCGGCAAGGAGGGACTCGACAAGGCTGGAGCCGAGCTCGGCGTGACGACCGTCGCCGTGGAGTCTGCCGGTAGCGCCGACTACCCGACCAACGTCGACTCCCTCATCCAGCAGAACTGCGACCTCATCATCGGCGTCGGGTTCAACATCGCCAAGGACCTGGGTGACGCCGCCAAGGCCAACCCGGACATCGAGTTCGCCCTCATTGACTCCACCTTCGTGGACGCCGACGGCAACACCGTCGAGTACGACAACGCCAAGCCCCTCATCTTCAACACCGCCGAGGCCGCCTACCTGGCCGGCTACGCGGCCGCCGGGACCACGAAGACCGGCACCGTCGCCACCTACGGCGGCATGGCGATCCCGACCGTCCAGATCTTCATGGAGGGCTTCGCCAGGGGCGTGGAGAAGTACAACGAGGACAACTCCGCCTCCGTCAAGGTGCTGGGCTGGGACCCCTCCAAGCCGGAGGGCGGCTCCTTCGTGGGTGACTTCTCCAACACCACCAAGGGCCAGCAGCTGACCGAGCAGTTCCTCTCCCAGGGTGCGGACATCGTCATGCCGGTCGCCGGCCCGGTGGGTCTGGGCACCCTGGCGGCTGTCAAGGCCGCGAACGCGGACACCAACGGCATCGTGTGGGTGGACGCCGACGGCTACAACTCGACCGACGCCAGCAAGTACATGGTGACCTCGGTCGTCAAGGAGATCGGAACCGCTGTCTACGACACGGTCAAGGAGGCCAAGGAGGGCAAGTTCACCTCCAAGCCCTTCATCGGAACGCTGGCCAACAACGGCGTCTCCATCGCTCCCTTCCACGACTGGGACTCGCGCGTCCCCGCTGAGGTCAAGAGCAAGATCGAGGAGATCCAGAAGCAGATCGTCGACGGCTCCCTCGACGTCTCCACGGCCTACGACCCCTCCTGACGCCTCTGCGGTGGCCGCACCACGGCAACCGCACCGTAGCCCGCGGCGTGGCGACCGGACCGCGGTCACCGCACCGTGGTGACCACGCCGTGGCGACCACGACATGGCGACCACGCGCGAGACGTGACGCCGCTGCCGTGACGCCGCGGACCTGACGCTGACGCCGTCGACCCGACACCGGGCCGGCGGCGTCAGTGCGCAGGTAGGCGCGAGGCTCTATATTTCAGTTCGTCCTCTCCCGGCGTCAGCCCCGACGGAAGCGAGCACACGTGCAGCTGGAGCTCCGTGGGATCACGAAGGTCTTCGGACCTCTCGTGGCCAACGACCACATCAACATCACCGTGGAACCCGGTCAGATCCACGCTCTCCTGGGCGAGAACGGTGCCGGCAAGTCCACCCTCATGAACGTCTTGTACGGGCTCTACCAGCCCGACGAGGGGCAGATCCTCATCGACGGCGAGCCGGTGACCTTCTCCGGTCCCGGCCAGGCAGTGGCCGCCGGGATCGGTATGGTCCACCAGCACTTCATGCTCGTGCCGGTCTTCACCGTCGCCGAGTCGGTGGCGCTGGGGTACGAGCCGGTCGGAAGGGCCGGCGTCATCGACGCACGCGCGGCCGCGGACAGGGTTCGGGAGATCTCCGGGCGCTTCGGCTTCGACGTCGACCCGCAGGCCCTTATCGAGGACCTGCCGGTGGGGGTGCAGCAACGTGTGGAGATCATCAAGGCGCTGTCCCGGGACGCCAAGGTGCTCATCCTCGACGAGCCGACGGCGGTGCTCACCCCGCAGGAGACCGATGAGCTCATCGCCATCATGCGCGACCTCAAGGCCGCAGGCACCTCCATCGTCTTCATCACGCACAAGCTGCGTGAGGTCCGCGAGGTCGCGGACACCATCACCGTCATCCGGCGCGGCAAGGTCGTGGGGACCGCCTCGCCCAGCGCCTCCCAGACCGAGCTGGCCAGCCTCATGGTCGGTCACGAGGTCTCGCTGACCGTGGACAAGGAACCGGCTCAGCCCGGCCGGCCGGGGCTGGAGCTGCGCGACCTCAGCATGGTCAAGGACGGCACCGTGCTGCTCGACGAGGTCAACCTCGCGGTGCACGACGGCGAGATCCTGGGTGTCGCGGGCGTCCAGGGCAACGGGCAGACCGAGCTCAGCGAGGTCGTCCTGGGCCTGCACCGGCCCTCCAGCGGAACGGTGTCCTTCGGTGGACAGGACGTCACCAGCCTCGACGTCCACCGCCGCCTGGGCGCCGGACTCGGCTTCGTCCCGGAGGACCGCTCGAGCGACGGCATGATCGCGGGCTTCTCAGTGGCGGAGAACATGATCCTGGACCGCTATGACGACCCCGCCTTCGGCACCGGCCCCTCGCTCAGCCCGGCCCGCGTCCGCGCCAACGCCGAGGCGCTGCGCCAGGAGTTCGACGTGCGCGTCACCGACGTGGCCGACCCGATCTCGACGCTCTCGGGAGGCAACCAGCAGAAGGCGATCCTCGCTCGCGAGCTCTCCCGGCCGCTGAAGGTCCTGGTGGCCTCCCAGCCCACCCGGGGCCTGGACGTGGGCTCCATCGAGTTCGTCCACCAGCGCATCGTCGCTGAGCGAGACCGAGGCACAGCGGTCCTCATCATCTCCTCCGAGCTGGACGAGATCTACTCCCTGTCCGACCGCATCGCCGTCATGTACCGGGGACGGGTGGTCGGCGTCGTTCCCCCTGACACCCCACGCTCGGTCCTGGGCCTCATGATGGCGGGTGTTCCGCTGGAGGAGGCCACGGCCCGAGCCCAGGACGAGCCCACCACCGCAACCGCTGCTGAGAGCGGAGAGGAGAAGTGATGAGCGAGAAGGCTACCCCCGCTCCCGCCGCCCCCACAGCCCCTGCCGCCCCAGACCAGGGGACCAGGGCCCGCCCCGGCATCGCTCGCCAGGTCGCTGAGTCCAACGGGCTCATGGGCCTGCTCGCCGTCGTCACGGCCATGCTGGTGGGCTCCGTCCTCATCCTCATCGCCGACCCGCACGTGCGGTCCACCGCCACCTACTTCCTCGCCCGTCCCACCGACTTCCTCGGTGCCGTGGGAAGCTCTCTGACGCAGGCCTACACCTCCCTGCTACGAGGAGGGGTCTTCGACTGGCAGGCCAGCACCTCGGCCCGCATGTGGCGGCCCATCACCGAGACCTTCACGGTGGCGACCCCGCTCATCCTGGCGGGTCTGGGCATGGCGGTGGCCTTCCGGGGCGGCCTGTTCAACGTCGGTGGCCAGGGCCAGATCGTCCTGGGTGCCATGCTCGGTGGCTACATCGGCTTCACCTTCCACCTGCCCGCCGGGCTGGGGCTGCTCGCCGCGGTGCTCGGCACGGCCGTGGGCGGCATGCTGTGGGGCCTGATCCCTGGCCTTCTTAAGGCCCTGACCGGGGCGAGCGAGGTCATCACGACCATCATGCTCAACTCGATCGCGACCTTCCTCCTGGCCCACGCGCTGACGACCGACGCCTTCATCGGTGAGGGCAACGCCAACCCCAAGTCCCTGCCGATCATGGTCGGCGCGCAGTACCCCAGGCTGCTGGGGCAGTCCTTCCGGCTCCACCTGGGCATCGTCGTGGCCCTGGCTGCGGCGGTGTTTGTCTGGTGGCTGCTGGAGCGCAGTGAGATCGGCTTCCAGCTGCGGGCCACGGGACTCAACCCCGATGCCGCACGCACCGCGGGAATCTCGGTCCCGAGGGTGACGGTCATCGTCATGCTCATCTCCGGGGCGCTGTGCGGTCTGGCCGCCTCCGGGCCGGTGCTGGGGACCCAGCACTACCTGACGACCTCGATCGCAGGGTCGGTGGGCTTCGACGCGATGACCGTGGCGCTCCTGGGACGCTCCAAGCCCCTGGGCACGGTGCTGGCCGGTCTGCTCTTCGGCGTGCTCACGGCAGGCGGCACGACCATGCAGGCCGCGACGGGGACGCCGATCGACATCGTGCTGGTCCTTCAGTCCACGATCGTGCTGTTCATCGCGGCGCCGCCCCTCGTCCGCGCGATCTACCACCTGCCGGCCCCCGGGTCCTGGAAGCGCTCACGCCGCGAGGCGATGGGCCCGGCCACGGCCGGCGCCGGCGCTGCCTCGACGACTGCCACCCAGGAGGCCTGACATGACTGCCCTGACCACAACGCGGTCCTCCGCAGGCTCCGCCTCTGCCGAGCTCACCGAACCGGTGGCTCTCAAGATGCCGGTGACCGGCGCCGTCGTCACCGTGCTGTCCCTGCTCATGGCCCTGGCCTCGCACGGCTCTACCCGGTTCCAGCTGGCGACCTCGGCAGACTTCTTCACCATCCCGGTCCTGGAGCTCGGTGCGCGCGGCGTCATCGCCGTCATGGTGATCCTGGCTGCCGTGGCGACAGCCGTCATCACTCGGCGAGCCCTGGCACGAGCCAGGAGCTCGGCCTGGGCCGGTGCCCTGCTGGGGCTGGCCTTCATCGTCTCCTTCCTGACCTGGGCCGGAGCGGGCCGTGAGACGGTCATCCCCCTGGTGACCATCCTGTCCTCGGCCCTGGCCCTGTCCGTCCCCCTGGTCTTCGGGGGCCTGTCCGGCGTCGTGGGGGAGCGTTCGGGCACGATCAACATCGCGATCGAGGGGCAGCTGCTCGGAGGGGCCTTCCTGGGCGCCGTCGTCGCCTCGATGACGAAGAACCCCTGGATCGGTATGTGCGCCGCGCCCCTGGCCGGTGTCCTCGTGGCCCTGCTGCTGGCGCTGTTCGGCCTGAGGTACCGGGTCAACCAGATCGTGGTCGGCGTCGTGCTCAACGTGCTGGTCACCGGCCTGACGGGCTTCTTCTTCTCCACGGTGCTCACGGACAACGCCGCGAACCTGAACACCCCCACGCGTCTGCCGGTGCTGGCGATCCCGGTGCTGTCCCAGATCCCGGTGGTGGGGCCGGTGCTCTTCCGCCAGACGATCCTGGTCTACCTCATGTACGCGGCGGTCGGCGTGCTGTCCTTCATGCTCTTCCACTCTCGCTGGGGACTGCGGATGCGCGCGGTGGGTGAGCACCCCCGGGCCGCGGACACGGTGGGGATCAAGGTGATGCGTACCCGCGTCAACAACCTCATGCTCGGTGGTGCGCTGGCCGGCCTGGGCGGCGCCTTCTTCACCGTGGGCTCGGGGCTGGCCTTCACCAAGGAGATGTCAGCAGGAAACGGCTTCATCGCCCTGGCTGCCATGATCCTGGGTGCCTGGAACCCGGTCGGGACGCTGTACGCGGCGTTGCTCTTCGGCTTCGCGACCGCCGTGGGGCAGACGCTGTCGGTCGTCGGGTCACCGATCCCGGCCAACTTCATCCTCATGATTCCCTACGTCGTGACGATCCTGGCGGTGGCAGGCTACGTCGGCAAGGTGCGTGCCCCTGCCGCGGAGGGCGTGCCCTACCCGTGACCGGTGTCGGGGCGCCACCGTGCTCCGAGGGCCTGGACGGTCCGGCTGCCGAGTCAGGCGGCCGGACCGTTCGTCATACCTGGGCGGGACGACGGCGTGGCTCGTGTGAGCCGGCGGCCCACCTGGGGCTCTGCTCAGGTCCCGCGGCTTAGCCCCCGGCGGGTGTATCTTCGGTGTTCCGCTGCGGTCGAGGGACGCCTGCAGCCGAGGAGGACAGGGATGAGCGAGCACTCCGGGCCGGGTCTCTTCGCACCCGCAGAGGTCGATGAGGACACGTGGTCACGTCTGCACGATCTGGCTGTGGAGGCGATGGAGCACGCGTACGCCCCGTACTCCCGCTTCCGCGTGGGGGCGGCGGCCGTGACCGAGGACGGACGCTACGTCTCGGGCTGCAACGTCGAGAACGCCGGCTACGGAGTCACGCTGTGCGCCGAGTGCGGTCTGGTCTCTGAGCTGGTGCGCACCGGTGGCGGACGCCTGGTCGCCCTGGTCTGCGTGGACGGGCGAGGCGAGGCCTGCGCCCCCTGCGGGCGCTGCCGCCAGGTCCTGTCCGAGCACGCCCACCCGCAGATGATCCTGGCGATGCCTTCTGGCCGCATGACGATCGACGAGGTCCTTCCGGGGTCGTTCTCGGTCCAGGCCATGGCCCAGGTCGACGGTGCGGTCGCTCCCACCGACGCCCACTGAGCAGGCCTGGCGCTGCGCCGGTCCCCGGGACATCAGTCCGGATCCCCGCCGGCCCGGCCGCACCGGTCCCCGGCACACCGCCACACCAGCCCTGCCAGACAGGGCCCGAGCCCAGCACCTGCGGGTGCCTTCCCCTCTTGACACTGCACGTCTGACCGCGACCAGGAGCCTTACATGACTACCCAGCCCGCCCACCCGAGCCAGCCCTGCCAGACCGGCGGCCCGAGCCAGCCCGGCGGCCCGAGCCAGCCCGGCGGCCCGAGCCAGACAGCCCACCCGAGCCAGCCCGCCGCCGTCGAGCCCTTCGACGTCGTCGACGTCATCGCAGCCAAGCGCGACAGGCAGCGCCTGACCGGCGCCCAGATCGACTGGGTCGTGGACGCCTACACCCGCGGCGTCGTCGCCGACGAGCAGATGAGCGCCCTGGCCATGGCGATCTACCTCAACGGCATGGACCGTGCGGAGATCGCTCGCTGGACGGAGGCCATGATCCGCTCGGGCGAGCGCATGGACTTCACGGGGCTCGGACGTCCCACCGCGGACAAGCACTCCACCGGCGGCGTGGGGGACAAGATCACGCTGCCGCTGGCTCCGCTCGTCGCCGTCTTCGGCGTGAGCGTGCCGCAGCTGTCCGGCCGGGGGCTGGGGCACACCGGCGGCACCCTGGACAAGCTGGAGTCGATCCCCGGGTGGCGCGCGGCGCTGAGCAACGAGGAGATCATGGAGATGCTCTCCTCCTCCGGGCCCGGTGCCGTGATCTGCGCGGCCGGATCCGGCCTGGCCCCGGCCGACAGGAAGCTCTACGCCCTGCGCGACACCACCGGAACCGTCTCGTGCGTGCCGCTGATCGCCTCGTCGATCATGAGCAAGAAGATCGCCGAGGGCACCGGCGCGCTCGTCCTGGACGTCAAGGTCGGCTCGGGCGCCTTCATGAAGGAGCTGGACCAGGCTCGTGAGCTCGCTGAGACCATGGTGGCTCTGGGCAAGGACGCGGGGGTCACCACACGCGCGCTGCTGACCGACATGTCCACGCCCCTGGGCCTGACGGCGGGTAACGCCCTGGAGGTCCGCGAGTCCCTGGAGGTGCTGTCCGGTGGCGGGCCGGCCGACGTCGTCGACCTCACCGTGGCGCTGGCCGGCGAGATGCTCGACGCCGCAGGCCGACCTGTCGGTCATGACGAGCTGCGTGGGGCGCTGGCGGACGGGCGCGCCATGGACGTCTGGCGTGAGATGATCCGCCGCCAGGACGGGGACCCGGAGGCGCCGCTGCCGGTGGCTGCTGAGACGGAGGTCGTCACGGCTCCCGACGACGGCGTGCTGACGCGCCTGGACGCCCTGGCCGTGGGGGTTGCCGCGTGGCGGCTCGGGGCCGGGCGGGCCCGCAAGGAGGACCCGGTCCAGGCGGTGGCCGGGGTCGAGATGCACGCCAAGCCCGGAGACACCGTGCGCAGGGGGCAGCCGCTGCTCACCCTGCACACGGCCACGCCCGAGCGCTTCGGACGTGCGCTGGAGGCCCTGGCTGGTGGCCTCTGCGTCAGTGAGGCCGGTTCCCAGCCGGCGCAGGAGGCCGTGGCTCGCCGCGAGGCCGGTGTTGTCCTGGACCGCCTGGTGTGATGAGGCCGCTGACTGACGTCCGCCTCCAGGACAGCCTGGCCGGGCGCTTCCTGCGCTACAGCGCCATCGAGTCCCAGTCTGACGCCGCCTGCGACGTCGTCCCCTCCAGCCCGGGGCAGTGGGGGCTCGCCCGGCTGCTGGCGGAGGAGCTCCGCAGCGCAGGGGCGGCCGACGTCCACGTCTCGAGCACCGCCGTCGTGACCGCGCGAGTCCCGGCCACCCAGGCGGGCGTGCCTGCGATCGGCTTCTGCACGCACCTGGACACAGCCGACGCCGGGCTGAGCCCCTCGGTGCGGGCCAGGGTCGTCGACTACGAGGGCGGGGACCTCGTCCAGGGGACCGGGGACGACGGCGTGGAGCGGCGTATCGCTCAGTCCGAGCACCCGGAGCTGGCTCAGTACGCGGGGCAGCGGATCCTGGTTTCGGACGGCACGAGCGTGCTCGGTGCGGACGACAAGGCCGGAGTGGCCACCGTCATGGAGCTGGTGACCCGGATCCTGGCCCAGGACCGTGCAGCTGGAGAGTCCGGCGTTGCCGGCGACGGAAGCGGGGTGCCCGGCGGCGAGGGCGCCGGTGACCGTACAGCCGGTGAGCCCGGTGAGCCCGGTGAGCCCGGTGAGCGCGGCGTGCCTGGCGTGACCGGTGAGCGCGGCGTGCCCGGCGTGACCGGTGAGCGCGGCGTGACCGGTGACGCCGATGACTCTGAGCAGGGACACGGCGACATCTACCTCGCCTTCGTCCCGGACGAGGAGATCGGGCTGCGCGGCGTACGCACCCTGGACCTTGACCGTTTCCCGGTCCGGTGGGCCTACACGCTGGACTCCTGCCAGATCGGGGAGGTCGTGGAGGAGACCTTCAACGCCGCGACGGTGACGATCCGCGTCGAAGGGGTCTGCGCCCACCCGATGAGTGCCAAGGGCGTGCTGGTCAACCCGATCCTCGTGGCTCACGAGGTCGTCGCGCTCCTGGACCCTGCCCAGACGCCGGAACGTACGCAGGGGCGTGAGGGATACACCTGGGTCCACGACGTCCGTGGCAACCAGTCGACCTGTGTGCTCACGGTCTCCGTGCGTGACCACGACCGCGAGCAATACGAGGCGCGTAAGGCGCGGCTCGGTGAGATCGTGCGTCAGGTGGCCCGGGACCACCCGCGCGCGAGGATCGTCATGGAGGTCGACGACGTCTACGCCAACCTCGCTGATGCTCGCACCGCCCAGGCTGAGGAGGCGATCGCCCACGTCTACACGGCCCTGGAGCGCCTGGGTATCCCCCCGATCCCGTTGGCCATGCGCGGCGGGACGGACGGGTCGTGGCTGTCGACGCAGGGGATCTTCACCCCGAACGTCTTCACCGGCGCCCACGGATTCCACTCCTCGGCCGAGTTCCTGCCGCTACCGAGCTTTGAGGCCAGCTACCGGGTGTGCCGCGAGCTCATCCTCCTGGCTGCGGGGCACTGAGGCACCTAGGCTGGCCCATGCACTCGCGCGGCGGCCACCCGGTTGCGACCGGCTGTGTCCTGGCCGTCGACCTGACTGAAAGGACCCTGATGGCCACTCGTGCTGAGATCGCCGCGATCATCGACCACACCCTCCTCAAGCCCGAGGCCACTACCGAGCAGGTGGCCGCGCTCATCGCCCAGGGGGCGGAGCTCGGCGTGTACTCGGTGTGCGTCTCTCCGAACCAGCTGCCTGTGCAGGTGCCGCAGGGCCTGCACGTGGCGACCGTGTGTGGCTTCCCCTCGGGCGCGCACGCCACGAGCGTCAAGGCTGCCGAGGCGGCCGACTCGGTGGCTAAGGGTGCTGACGAGGTAGACATGGTCGTCAACCTCCGGCTGGTCAAGGAGCATGACTACGACGGCGTCGAGGCGGACATCCGTGCCGTCAAGGAGGCTGTGGGGAAGGCGGTCCTCAAGGTCATCATCGAGTCCGCGGCGCTGACGGACGAGGAGATCGTGGCTGTCTGCGAGGCGGCGGAGCGTGCGGGCGCGGACTTCGTCAAGACCTCGACCGGCTTCCACCCGGCCGGTGGCGCGAGCGTCCACGCCGTGGAGCTCATGCGGGCCACGGTCGGTGACCGACTGGGCGTCAAGGCCTCGGGTGGTATCCGTGACGCCGCCACGGCGGTGGCCATGGTGGAGGCGGGCGCCTCACGCCTGGGGGTCTCGGCGACCGAGGCGATCCTGGGCGGGATGTCCCGCTAGCCCGGCGTAGCGCAAGACCCCCGGATCGGGCGGCCCAGGTGGCAGGCCCCTGATCCGGGGGTCTTGTCCGTGACGTGCTCGTGCCGCTGGCCGTGGGCCTGGCAGGCCCCTGATCCGGGGGTCTTGTCGTGTGTGGAATCTGACTCGCAGCGTGGGCGAGGGGACGTGCGCCACAGTTGAAGTTTCGGTTACCCGAAACTAAGGTGGACCTATGATGACAACACGATCTCGGTTCCTGCGCGTGAGTACTGTCGTAGGAGCCCTGGCCCTGACCCTGCCCGCCGTCGCCTCCTGCTCCTCCTCGCCGCAGGCTGGGACGCACGCCTCCAACGGCGAGACGATCTCCGTGGTGGCCTCGACGACGCAGATCTGCGACTACGTCACCCAGATCGCCTCTGGCGGCGAGGAGCTTGCCTTCACCCGCACCGGTGCTGACGGTGCGACTGAGGAGCTCGGTGCGGACCCGTCGTCGGCCTCCACCCACCTGACCCTGACCTGCCTGCTCGCGCCGAACGCCTCCGCCCACGAACACGAGATGACTGCCGCTCAGAGCAAGGCCCTGTCCGAGGCGGACATGTTCCTGGTCAGCGGGGTGGACCTTGAGCACTTCCTCGACGACGCCGTCAAGGCGACCGGGTTCCACGGCACGATGGTCGTCACCTCCGGGGTCCTGACTGCCGACGAGCTCGATGACATGGACGCGCGCAAGGCCAAGGAGAAGGACTTGCCGTACACGGTCGACCGGGGCGTGGCGGCTGTTGAGGTGGCTACCTGGCCGTTCCCGCCCGCGGAGGGCGAGTCGGAGCCGGAGTTCCGCTACGACCCCCACGTGTGGACCTCGCCGGCCAACGCGCTCATCCAGGTCCGCAACATCGGTGCCGCACTGGAGAAGGCGGCACCGGCCAGCGCTGAGACGCTGCGCAACCACGTCGACGGGTACGTCAAGCGTCTGACGGAGCTCGACCAGTGGGCTCAGGAGTCGCTGGACAGTGTGCCCTCGGCGTCTCGGGTGCTGTTCACCAGCCACGACGCCTTCGGCTACTTCTCCGACCACTACGGGGTCAGCTTCGAGGGCGCCGCGCTCAGCGACTTCAACGCCCAGCAGGACGCCACTGCCCAGAAGATCCAGGAGACTGCCGACCAGGTCAAGGCCTCCGGGGCTCCGGCGATCTTCGCGGAGAACTCCAACAACCCCAAGTCCGTGGAGAAGGTCGCGGCCCTGGCGGGCGTCCGCGCGGTGATCGGTGACGAGGCACTGTATGGAGACTCGCTGGGCACGGCTGGGTCGGACGGTGAGACCTACATCGGCTCGGTGGCCCACAACGTCACGAACCTGACTCTGGCCTGGTCGGGAACGGTCGCGCCTCTGCCGCAGGACCTGAGCTCCTGGGCGCCCAAGGAGACGATCAAGTGACCCGTCTGGACGGTCAGGTCCTACAGGCTGATGCTGTGAGTCCGCGACCGGGCAGCGGCCCGTCCTCTCAGCAGCTCGTGCCCACGGTGGACATCCGTCAGGCGAGCCTGGCCTACCGCAGCACCCCGGTGCTCAGTGGGGTCAACGGGTCCGTCGCTCCCGGTGAGGCCCTGGCCCTCGTCGGGCCCAACGGCTCGGGGAAGACGACGCTGCTGCGTGCGCTGGTAGGAATGGTCTCAGTCGTGGAGGGGAGCGTGACTGTCTGCGGGGCCCCCGCCGGTCGCGCACCGCGCGGTTCGATCGGCTACGTGCCGCAGACCGCCGATCTGGACCCAAGCTTCCCGGTGACTGCGCTCGACGTCGTCCTCATGGGAACCTACCCGGCGCTCGGCCTCGGCCGGTTCCCCGGACGGGCGACACGGGCGCGGTGCGTGGAGGCGCTGGAGTCTGTCGGGCTGGCGCACGTGCGCCGTCGTCGATTCGGGGAGCTCTCGGGCGGACAGCGGCAGCGGGTCCTGCTGGCGCGCTGCATCGCGGCTCAGCCGCGTCTGGTCCTTCTCGACGAGCCTTTCAACGGCCTGGACCAGCCCAACCGGCAGGCGCTGCTGGAGGTGCTGCGGTCCATGAAGTCCGAGGGTGTGGCGGTCATCGTCTCCACGCACGACCTTCTTCTCGCGGAGGAGGTGTGTGAGCAGGTCGCCTTGCTCGCGGGTCGGCAGATCGCCTTCGGGCCGCGGGAGGAGGTGCTGGTGCCCCACTACATCGACCAGGCGTTCGGTACGGCAGCACCGTCTGCCGCCGCGGGTGGTCTGGAGGCCGCAGCGGGGGCGCGTGGGGAGGCTCGGGCATCATGATGGTGATCGCCGAGCTCGTGGAGGCTCTGCGCCTCCTCGTGCAGGGGGTGCCAGGCCTGACAACTCTGGCTAGCGCGCCCTACCTGTTCCGCCCTCTCGTGATGCTGGTCGTGCTGGGAGTCGTGTGCGCGATCGTGGGCGTGGCGGTCAACCTACGCTGCGCCGAGTTCCAGGCCGAGGCCCTGGTTCACGCCGTCTTTCCGGGAATCGTGGCTGGCGCCGTCTACCTGGGCACGGAGGGGATCGTCCCTGCTGCGAGCCTTGCGGGCGTCGTGGCGGCGGCGGTCCTCACCTGGGTCGGGTACCGGGCACGGCGCGAGGCCTCGGAGGCGGGGACTGCTGTGGTGCTGACGACCTTCTTCTCGGTCGGTCTCGTGCTGCTTCTGGCCAAGGGGGACATGTCGGGTCAGCTTGAGGCCCTCATGTTCGGACGTCTGCTGAGCGCGACGGACGCGAAGTTCTCGCAGGCGGTGCTGGTCAGCGTCGTCGCGCTGGTCCTGGTCGCACTGACATGGAAGGAGCAGGTGCTGCTCGCCTTCGATCAGGTGGGTGCGTGGGCCGGGGGCCTGCGTCCCCTCGCCCTCGACCTGCTGCTCAACATGTCCGTTGCGGCGATCGTCGTCAGCTCGTCGGTGGCGGTCGGTACCCTTCTTGCGATCGGCTACATCATCCTGCCGGCGGCGACGGGCAGAGTGCTGGGACGCAGCGTGAGGTCCATGACGCTCATCGCTCTGGGCGTCGGCGTGGTCTCGGCGTACCTGGGAATGCTGGCTGCGGTTGCCCCGAGTCCTCATCCCGTCTCTCCGCAGGCGGTAGTGGTTCTCATCATGGCTGTCTTCCTTGTCGCGGCAGTGCCCGTGCGTTCGGTCCTGACGCGTGTCGGCCCCTGGCGGCTCACGGACTCGCCCAGGCAGGCCGCGCAGGACGGGGCTGGACGGCCGGAGAAGGTGGTGGCGCCATGAGTGTCAGCCTGGAGCTGCTGGCTCTGCCGGCTGTGGAGGCGATCATGATGGGCTGCCTGTCCGGCGTGGTCGGCGCGCTGGCCCTGGTGGGTCGCAAGGTCTTTCTCACGGAGTCCCTCACGCACGCCACCTTTCCTGGGGCGGTGAGTCTCGTCGTCGTCGTCACCTCTCTCAGCCGCGTGCTGGGTTCGGGGCGGCCCGGCTATGAGGTGGTGTGGACTGCTGCGCTCATCGGTGCGGTCATCATGTGCGTGCCGATGGCCGCGATGACGGGCTGGCTCACACGCCAGGCCGGGCTGTCCTCCCAGAGCTCTGCCGGAGCGGTCCTCGCGATCGGCTTCGCCCTGGGGTACCTGCTCAACACCTGGTTCGCGCCGCTTCCCCTGAAGATTGACAGCTTCCTCACCGGTTCTCTCCTCAACGTCTCGCACACAGACGTCGTCCTGACGGTCCTGGTGCTGGCCATGACGCTGCTGGTGGTCCTGGCGGGCGGGAGGCACCTCATCTTCTGGTGCTTCGACCCGGTGGGGTACCGGGCCGGCGGGGCGAGCAGCAAGGCCGTCGAGGCGGTCATGCTCGCACTGATCTGTCTGACGATCGGGGCGCTCGTGCCCGCTGTGGGCACGATCCTGCCGATCGCGCTCATCGCGGCTCCGGCGGCGAGCATGCTGCCGTGGGTGCGTACGCCGCGCGCCCTGCTGCTCGGATCGGCGGTGGTCGGCGTGCTGACGTGCCTGGGTGGCCTGGCGCTGGCAGTCGTGATGGGACTGAGCGTCGGGGGTGTGATCGCGGTGCTGGCAGGCGTGGTGTACGCGCTGTCACACGGGGCGTCGACTTTGCGGGGCGCCGTCGGAGCGCGAGCAGTGGCGTGAGTGGCCGGCACCGGTCTGGGGCGTTGGTGCGCTGGGCCGCCGGGTGGAGCACCGGTCCGGGCGGAGGTGCTAGGCCGCCGGCTGGAATACCGGTCCAGGACGGAGGCGCTGGGCCTCCCGACGGAGCACCGATCCGGGGCGGAGGCGCGCCGGTCCGGGGTGTGAATGCTCGGTGCTGACCTGGGGCTGTGTACCGACCTGGCGTGTGAGCGCCAGTTCCGGGCGGGACAGCTCCGGGAGCGTGATGAGGCGTGGTGGCGCGTCGGTCGATAGGCCGGCGTGCCACCACCTGCATCAGGCGGACTCGCGTACGACTACCCGCAGCCCGGGCATGAGGACGTCGATGCCGGCGTTTTCTGAAACCGGATCCCGGACCTCATCCGTCTCGCTGGCCAGGAGCTCTTCCTCGCCCGGCTGCAAGGTGGGCAGCGAGGCTGGCTGCGAGGCGGACTGTGCCCAGGAGAGGTGCCCGGTCGAGCGCTGTCGCGTGCCGGTTCCACCGGGCTGTTGCCGGAGGTAGGACCCGCCGGGCTGCTGACGGAGGTGGGACCCGCCGGGCTGCTGCGGGAGGTGGGACCCGCCGGGCTGCTGACGGAGGTGGGACCCGCCGGGCTGCTGCGGGAGGTGGGACCCGCCGGGCTGCTGCGGGAGGTGGGACCCGCCGGGCTGCTGCGGGAGGTGGGACCCGCTGGGCTGCTGACGGGGTGCGGCCCTGCCAGGCTGTTGCCGGGGGTAGGTTCCGGCGGGCTGACGCTGAGCATCGGCCCTGCCAGGCTGACGGTGATCATCCGTTCCCGTGTGCTGCTGAGCTGCGATCACTTCCATGACAGTCTCGACGACCTGTTGTGTCCAGGCCCCCTGAGCGTCAAGCTCGATCGTCGTGAGCGCTGGGTTCAGATACTGGCCGAGGGCAAGGTTGCCGACGCCGATGACGCAGACGTCGCGCGGGACCTGGCGGCCGAGACGAGCTAGCGCCCGCAGGCAGGCTGCGGCGACGTCGTCGTTGAAGGCGGCGACGGCGTCGAAGCTACAGGCGTGAGTGCGTGCGAGACCGTCAAGCTGATCGCAGAGGTTCTCGACGGATCGTGGTGAGTGCGGGTCGCAGTGAATCGTGCCCACGAGGACGGCCCCGTCACTGTCGCTGACGGTGGAGATGAAGGCGCTGCGGCGCTCGAGGAGAACGGCGCCGTCAGACGGGAGCGCGTCCGACGAGGCGTAGACGAGCCGACGGCGCCCGTGAGAGAGCAGGTAACTGGCCTGCATGACGCCAAGTGCCCGCTGAAGCTCATCGAAAGATGCCTCGTGGTCGCTGCCGGGAGCGACCAGCGGGATCCCGAGTGCGGATACCAGGCTGGAGTCACCGGGGGAGAGGGGGACGAGAGAGAGGATGGCTCGTGGGCGCAACTCCTGGAGCAGGGTGCGTAGCGGCGTTGTCATGCCAGCAGTCCGTGAGAAGACCGTGGTCAGGCCGCGTTCCTGAAAGCCTTGGGCGCAGGCCTGCCACATACTGTCGCTGAGGTCGGCCGCCTCTCCGCCGGCTTGGATCACCAGGATCAGGTCACTGCCGCCCTTGCGCAGTGCTCGGCCGGCGGCCGACGGCACATATCCGAGTGAGGCTGCTGCCTCAAGTACCCTGCGGCGAGTCTCCTCGGGGATCGAGTCGGCACGGTTGTTGAGCACGAGGCTCACCGTGGTCCGGGAGACTCCGGCCCTGTTGGCCACATTCTGGGATGTCACTCTGCGCGCCATGGATGCCTCCGCCAGAGGGCTGCTATCGACGGTCCTATTGTGACGGACAGAGCGCCCCGGGGTAGATATATTGACCACGAGAGTGACACGTGTTACTGATGCGAGTTACTGACACGTGCTACATCGAATCAACATATATGCCTCGGGCGGCCTCGACGTGGCGGCGAGCATAGCGCCGGGTCTGGGGCTGCACGTGCGGGCAGGGTTGGTTCGGCTGGGCACTAGCGTGGTCTGGGTCTGGGTCTGGGTCTGGGCCTGCGCGGGCTCCCGGTCGGCTGGGCTCAAGCCGGCCCGGTGGACGCGCCCCGGCTCATGCTGGCTCGGCGGGTGCGCCCCGGCTCAAGCCGGCCCGGCGCACGCACTCAGGCTCGTGACAGGCCCAGGACCCCTCGCAGATCACGCTTGATCGCCTCGAGGCGATCAGATGCCGTCCGGCGGGCGACCTCGACAGGCTCGTCAACATCCACCGGGACAACAACCTCGCAGTAGCACTTGAGCTTCGGCTCGGTGCCGGAAGGACGAATGACGACTCGGTCGTCAGCAGCAGTCTTGATGATGATGCCGTTCGTAGGAGGCAGCTGGCCGCCGTTCCCGTCCGAGGCGCCGTCGAGCAGGTCAAAGACGTCCACCACCGGGGAGCCCGCCAGCTGGGCCGGTGCTCCGCCCGCCCGGAGCCGATCCATGACGTCGGTGATGAAGGACAGGTCCTCGACCCGCACACTCAGAGGACTCGTCGCGTACAGGCCGTGCTCACGAGCGAGCCTGTCCAGCAGGTCGGTCACGGTGCGTCCCTGCTGCTTGAGCACAGAGACCAGCACCGCAAGCCGCACAGACGCGGAGATCCCGTCCTTGTCCCGCACGTGCTCAGGGTCGACGCAGTAGCCCAAGGCCTCCTCGTAACCGAAGACGAGCCCGGGCACGCGGCTGATCCACTTAAAGCCCGTCAGCGCGTTACGGTGCCCGAGGCCGTGAGCCTGCGCGATCTTACGCAGCAGTCGGGAGGAGACGATCGAGTTAGCCAGGATCCCCGTGCCGGCGAAGGCCGCAAGCTCAGCCGCCTGCTCGCCCAGGACAGAGCCGACCTCGTCGCCAGTGAGCTGACGCCACCCACCAGGAGCGTGCTCGTCCGGAATCGCGGCGGAGCAGCGGTCGGCGTCCGGGTCGTTAGCCAGCACCAGGTCCGCGCCGACCTCTCGCGCCATCGACAGAGCCAGGTCAAGCGCGCCAGGCTCCTCAGGGTTGGGGAAGGTCACCGTGGGGAAGTCAGGGTCCGGCTCGAACTGCTCGGACACCACCTGGACGTCCTCGAAGCCCGCCTGCTGGAGGGCATCGAGGCAGATGCGCCCACCCACGCCGTGCATCGCGGTCAGCACGATCCTCAACGGTGCAGCAGCTCCCATACGAGCGGCGCGAGCGGCAATCTGGGTGTACTCAGTCAGCACCTCCTCGCCGATCGTGTCCCAGCCGGACTTAGGCATCGCGACCTCCGACAACGGGCCCACGGCGGCGATCTTCGCCGCGATCTCGGCGTCGTACGGCGGCACGATCTGCGCGCCCTGGCCGGACCCGGTCACGGCGCGACCGCCCAGGTACACCTTGTATCCGTTGTCCTGCGGAGGGTTGTGGGACGCGGTGACCATGACCCCCGCGTCGTAGCCCAGGTCTCGCAACGCGAAGGCCAGTGCAGGGGTCGGGCACGAGCGATCGAAGAGGATCGCCCGCCCGCCCGCGCCAGTCACCACGGAGGCCGTGTCACGAGCAAAGACCTCCGAGCCGTGGCGAGCGTCGTAGCCGATAACCACCGTGAAGCCGTCGCCGAGCTGCTCGCGCAGGTAGGCCGACAGGCCAGCGGCGGCGCGGATCACGACCACGCGGTTCATGCGGTTCGGACCGCCACCCAGGCGCCCGCGCAGCCCGGCCGTGCCGAACTGCAGGGTGGAGGAGAAGGCGTCGGCCAGCACCGCCGTCGCCGTCGTGTCCCCGTCCTCGTGACGGGCTAGCAGGGAGGTGAGCTCCTCTCGCGTGGTCTCGTCAGGATCCTCGCTGATCCAGGCGGCGACGGCGTCAGTGTCGACAAGCGAGAGGGAGGCGGCCGCAGGAGACTCAGTCATGACAGATGACGGTACCGTTCTCACGGACCTTTCCGAGGACTACGTGACGGCTGTCATGAGTGGTGCCAGACACAGGATCTTCGGCCTCGTGTGCGGGCCTGGCGGGGTGCCGCGCGACGACGGAGATCGAGGCTCCACTCGCCGAACCGGCTCCTGGGACTAAAGGCTCGGGCATGATGGTGGGATGAGCACCGCTGCTGCATCTGTCCGTCCTGACGACGCCTCACCGGTGCGCCGCGGCCAGCGCGTCGTCATCATCGGGGGCGGACCCGCCGGCTACGAGGCTGCGCTCGTCGCCTCCCAGCTCGGGGCGCAGGTCAAGCTGGTCGAGGACCGGGGGCTAGGAGGGTCGGCCGTGCTGACCGACGTCGTCCCCTCCAAGACGCTCGTTGCCGCGGCCGAGGCGCTGGACGCCTCCGCGACCGGGCCGCACGGAGTCAACCACCCCAGCCAGCTGAGTCGGCCTCACCGTCCCGACCAGCCGGACCAGCGTGGCCGGACCAACCAACCAGACCGGACTGACCAGCACGACCGGCATGACCGGACTGACCAGCACGACCGGACTGACCGGCCCGACGAGCTCGACCGGTCTGACGGACCGGACCAGCGTGGCCGGTGCCGCCGGCCTGACGCGGTAGAGCTCAACGCGCGCGTACGGCGCCTGGCCGCGGAACAGTCCCGTGACCTCGCGGCGCTCATGGCGGACCGGGGCGTCGAGGTCCTCGGCGGTCGCGCCCGGCTAGGAGGCCTCGACGAGACGGGAACGCGCACCGTCCACGTGGATCCCGTGACGGGACCCTGGCTCGGCGCTCCCACTGCCACCGACCACCCGCAGGACGAGGGCCTGGAGGACGAAGACCTGGAGGACGAGGGTCTAGAGGACGAGGACCTGGAGGACGAGGGCCTAGGGAACGAGGACCTGGAGGACGAGGGCCTAGGGGACGAGGACCTGGAGGCTGAGACGAGCGCGACGCCCGCTGGTCCGAATGCCGCTCGTCTCTCTCAGGACCTTCACGCCGACGTCGTCCTGGTCGCCACCGGCGCCCGGCCGCGTCGCCTGCCCCGCGCCGAGCCGGATGGTCGCCGCATCCTGACCTGGACGCAGCTGTACGACCTTGACGAGCTGCCCGAGCACCTCATCGTCGTCGGCTCGGGCGTGACAGGGGCTGAGTTCGCGGGCGCCTACCTCGCCCTGGGGAGCCGAGTCACGCTCGTCTCCAGTCGTGAACGGCTCCTACCAACGGTCGATGCCGACGCCGCCGACCTGGTCGACACCCGCTTCCGCGCTCGCGGCATGCAGGTGCTCTCCGGTGCCCGGGCGGTGGCTGCCCACGTCGTGAGGGACGATGGCGACGCCGGGCCTGAGGGAGAGTACGTCGAGGTCGAGCTGGCTGACGGCAGGGTTGTCTACGGATCCCACTGCCTTATGGCGGTGGGGGCCGTACCCGCCACTGACTCCCTGGGCCTGGAGGAGGCGGGTGTCGAGCTGACCGGCTCCGGGCACGTCAAGGTTGATCGAGTCTCGCGGACCACGGCCTACCGTGTCTACGCGGCCGGTGACTGCACTGGAGTCCTGCCGTTGGCCTCGGTAGCCGCGATGCAGGGCAGGATCGCCATGAGACACGCCCTGGGCGACGCGGTGGCTCCCCTGGAGGTCGGCACCGTGGCCCACGCGGTCTTCACGGTGCCGGAGATCGCCTCGATCGGTATCGGGGAGAAGGAGGCTGAGGCCTACGACGCCGTGTCCACAACCGTTCCGCTGGCCCGCAACCCCCGTGCGAAGATGTCAGGAGTCAACGAGGGATTCGTCAAGCTCTTCTCCCGGCGTCGAAGCGGAGAGGTCCTAGGTGGGGTCATCGTGGGCAGGGCCGCCAGTGAGCAGGTGCTGGCAGTGACGCTGGCTGTGACACACCGGATGACGGTCGAGCAGGTGATGAACGCCTTCAGCGTCTATCCCTCCCTGTCGGGAACGATCACCGAGGCGGCACGCCAGCTCCACGTGCGGTGAGGCCTGGCTTTCGGCGCAACCCTCGCAACGGTCTCGTGGAGGCGTCTCCCTGAGGGGTGAGAACTGGCCCCGACCTACCTGGAGGACTGGCCCGTCGTGGAGGCGTCTCCCCGCTTGGCGAGGGCTGGCTAGCACTGTGATCTCGGCGTGTCCGTTTTCGGACCGTCTCCCCGCTTGGCCAGGACTGGCTAGCAGTCAGCCTCCCGGCCGGGCACGGTGCGACACGGCCTAGCACCCCCGAGAGGCTCGGGGTACGAACCAGCGGCCTCGTCCTTCTGGTGCCGGAGCCCCAGCATCCCAACCTGCTCGAGGCACGAGCCGGCAGCCTCGTCCCGCTAGTGCCGGTGTGTCAGCGCCTCGAAGAGCCCGGAGGCACGAGCGTGTGCCACTGCGGCTCCAGCACAAAGCCCAGCGCGCGGTTCATCGCCAGTGACCCGGTGTTCACGGACGCTCCGCCGGTGCCCCAGCAGCGGGCTCCCAGGGCGTAGGTAGTCAGAACAGAGGCAGCCTTGACCGCGACCGCCAGTCCCCGGCGTCGGTGCGCAGCAACGACACCGGTGCGGTCGACCTCCCACCGGTCCGAAAGCCGGTCCATCCAGGTGTACGCCACCGGGCCGTCCCCCTCCGTCCATGCCAGGAACCCGAGGCTCTCACCCGACTGGAGACGGTCTCCGAGGTCCGCCGGCAGCTCCTCGTGGTGGGAGGCTGGCGTCGACGGGAAGTCCGGGGCCACCTGCTCGTCCAGCGCCCGGAGGGCCGGGAGGTCAGACGGTTCTAGACGGCGGACCTGGTAACCAGCGTCCTCGGCGGTGGTGACGGCCTGCAGCAGTGCTGACAGGTCTGCGTCGTCATCTAGGGTCAGCCGAGCGCCCCACGAGCGGTCAGTGATCGCCCAGCCCTGCGCGAGCAGCTCAGCGTGCTCAGGGTCGTCCTCGCGCAGGATCCTCAGGTTCGTGCTCATATCAGGACGATAACGCCGTCGTAGCGGGTGCCTGTAGCGTCCATCCGCTGGCTGAGCAGGCGCGCGCCCCGCGTCAGCGTCGTTCCGGGGCCTGTGTCGACGATGGCTGTCTGAACGTTCACCGGGTGTTTTCCTGTTCCTCAGGAGCGGCAGGGAGAAGAGCGGGCCCCCGTGGGGCAGGATCGGACCCATGAGCAAGAGAGAGTCCTACCGCAAGGGGCCGGTGCTGCTGCGCGGCACCCAGATCCCGTCCCAGACCACGGACGCCAGGCTGCTGTCCAGCCGCGATGACACTGACTGGCTTCACAAGGACCCCTGGCGGGTCATGCGGATCCAGGCGGAGTTCGTCGAGGGCTTCGGGGCCCTGGCTGAGCTCGGTCCGGCCATCAGCGTCTTCGGCTCAGCCCGCACCGCCCCGGACTCCCCGACCTACGCCGTCGCCGAGCAGATCGGTGCCGGCATCGTGCGCGCGGGCTACGCCGTCATCACCGGAGGCGGCCCAGGCGTCATGGAGGCAGCGAACAAGGGGGCGCACCAGGCCGGCGGCGTCTCCGTGGGACTGGGCATCGAGCTCCCGCACGAGCAGGGCATGAACGACTACGTGGACCTGGGCGTCAACTTCCGGTACTTCTTCGCCCGCAAGACCATGTTCGTCAAGTACTCCGACGGCTTCGTGGTCCTGCCCGGCGGCTACGGCACCATGGACGAGCTCTTCGAGGCCCTCACCCTGGTGCAGACCCGCAAGGTCAAGGGATTCCCGGTGGTGCTGGTCGGGCGGGAGTTCTGGGGAGGCCTGGTGGACTGGCTGAGTGACACGCTCGTGAACGAGGGCGTGATCTCGTCCGCCGACCCGGGACTCTTCCACCTGGCTGACACGGCTGAGGAGGCTGTCGACTACGTCGTCGGCGCCGCTCGGCGCGTGCGTGCGGGGGAAGGGCCTCGTGCGGACCACGCCTGACCCGCCTGCAGCCATCGCGAGCGCACAGTAGTCGAACGTAAGTGGACTTGGCCACCTTTTGGAGGTTAGGTCACGGCCCATGTCGTAGAATGAGCGGGGTCACGCGGTGAGGATCCGCGTGTATACACGTGAAAGGGGAGCACATGGCTGCCATGAAGCCCAGGACCGGTGACGGTCCTCTCGAGGTTGTCAAGGAGGGGCGCTCCATCATCATGCGGGTTCCGCTGGAGGGTGGTGGCCGCCTTGTCGTCGAGATCTCACCCGATGAGATCCGTGAGCTCCAAGAGGCTCTGAGCTCAGTCAAGATCTGACGCGATCACAGGCGAAGAGTCTTCGGCCGTGGGCCGGGTCCGGCAGGACCCGGCCCTTTGCTGTGTCCACGAGGCGGGGGAACCGCGCGAGCCCGCGCTCGGTGCGCGCGTGGCCTGGCCGTTGAAGGGGCAGATGCCCGCGACCACGCCCACCCGCGCTCGGTGCGCGCGTGGCCTGGCCACGGTACGCGTGGGGCCCGTGCGAGTGCGGAAGTGTCTAGCGCCTCGCGCGCGCACGGCGACACCCACGAGTGGGTCCGCGCGAGCCCAAAACGGTGCAGGTCACTTGAGCTGCACCGTCCAGCTCAGGCTCGGCGCACGGAGACCAGAAGACCGTCACCCACCGGGAGCAGGCTCGTCAGCAGCGCGTCCTCCTCACGCAGCGCCTTGCCCAGCTCTCGCGCAGCCACCGTCGTCGCGTCGCGCCGGGCAGGGTCCGCCACGTGGTCGTTCCACAGGGCGCGGGTGACAGCGAGCACGCCTCCCACGCGCAGCATCCGCAGCGCCTGACCAGCCAGCGCAGCCGACTCCTCAGGGCCGACGTCCAGGACGACCATGTCGTACGAGCGTGGTGCCATACGGGGCATGACGTCGGAGGCACGTCCTTGAATGACCCGAGTGCGCGAGCTGGCGTACCCGGCGGCGTCGAAGGCCCTGCGGGCCTCACGCTGGAGCTCAGGCTCGACGTCGATCGTGGTCAGGACGCCGTCGGGCCCCATACCGGACAGGATCCACAGGCCGGAGGTCCCCGTGCCGGTGCCGATCTCCGCGACCGAGCGCGCCGCCACCGAGGCGGCCAGCATGCGCAGCGTGGCGCCCGTAGCGGGCGAGACCGGGGAGGTGCCCAGCTCCAGGCCGCGCAGACGCGCCTGGTTCGTCAGCTCGTCCTCGAGGACGAACTCCTCGGTGTAGGACCAGCTCAGCGTCTTGTCGGCACCCATCGGTGTCCTTTCCCTGCGTCAGTTGCGCCCCGGCAGGGCGCGCACGGCCCTATTCTTCCAGGTCCTCGGCCGCCTTGCGGCTGGGCGTCGCCCGTCCCGCCTGTCCCGCCCGAGCTGACCGCGTCGCCGGAGCTGCCCGCGCCGCCCAGTTGCTGCGGCGATCCATCTGGCTGGGCGAGGTCTCGTGCGGGTAGGAATCGGGAAGCGACAGCGGAGAGCTGCGGCCCCTGGGTACCGGGCCGGTGATGAGGCACAGCCCGGGCCGGGAAATGAGGCACAGGTCTGCGGGGGAGGAGCCACAGCCCGGCGGGCGGAAGAGGCGCAGCCCTGGGGGCCAGGAACGCGCAGCCCTGGCCTTGGCCCGGGAGAGGAAGGCGGGAGCGGGGGCACGCGTGGTAGGTGGGCCCTGGCCTCGGCCCGGGGGAGGAAGGCGCTGCGACGTCGCTGTCCTGCGGCAGCAGGACGCTCAGGGCGGACGATGACCACGGGATGCCTGGCGCTCCATATACTGGCGATCGTGTTTGGCATCTCCGGCGGCGAGTTCCTAGCCCTCCTGCTCGTCATTGTGATCGTCGTGGGGCCTCAGCGGCTGCCCGAGTACACGAGCAAGCTCACCCAGCTTGTCCGTCAGCTGCGGCTGTTCATCGACAACGCCAAGGAGCAGATCGCTGAGGAGGTCGGCCCAGAGCTTGGCGACCTCAGTCTCAAGGACCTCGACCCGCGCAACTACGACCCGCGCAAGATCGTGCGGGACGCGCTGGGCGAGGACCTGGACGCCATCCGCAGGGACCTGACCAGCCCCATTGAGTCGGTGCTCTCCACCGTCAAGAAGAACTCCGACGACGCTGCTGCGTCGATCTCACAGGACGCTCAGTCCAGGTCGAACAAGTCCCTGTCGCAGATGATTGAGGACAAGGCTGAGGAGACCCGCCGGGCGAACGCTCAGACGGTTGATCCCGCGCCGTCTGAGACGCCTGAGCAGGGGACGTCTGACCCGCAGCTGGAGGACAGCGACGTCACGCACGCAGAGCTCGACGCCGCCGCGGAGGCCGACGACGCCGGCCTGGGGCAGCCGCGTGCCGACGACGCTACTCAGTACGAGTCCCGCAGCAACAAGCCGGTCGCCGACGACGCCGTCCTGGGTGAGCCGGGTGCCGACGACGCTACTCAGTACGAGTCCCGCAGCAACAAGCCGGAGGCCGACGACGCCGGCCTGGGTGAGTCGGGTGCCGACGGCGCGGGCCAGGAGGGCCTGGAGTCCGACGGCGCCGCTCAGGACGAGCCGGTGCCCGAGAGCGCTGCTCAGGGCGGGCTGGGCACGGACGATGCTGGCCAGGAGGGCCAGGAGGGCCAGGAGGCCACGGAGGATGGCGAGCAGCCCCGCAGCGAAGGGCGGGACGACGATCTCGAGACGGACTCCAGCCGGCGGAGCTTCCTGTCCGAGGCTGTTGAGGCTGTCACGGACGTCGCTAACGACGTCTCCTCCATGGTGGAGATCCCCTCCACCCTGGCGGCCGCGACTGACAGCAGCGCTCGGGACCCGCGTCCAGTCTCGCCCCGCGAGATCGTCCGTGCGGCCAACGCAGCCGCACGCACCCGTCGCGAGGCAGCGACCGCCGTCGTCGACGCATAGCTCTCTCCAGCTCACGGTCAGCGTCTGAGGAGCGGGCCAGGACGTGCCAGAGCGTCCCAGAGTGCGCGACGGTGCGGCCGAGCACACCGAGTGAGTCTGAGCGCGCCAGAGCGACCGCGAGTCCGAGCACGCGGCTCCAGGACGCGCCCCTGCATGCTCGCGAAGCACGGGCTGGCGCGTGCATGAGACCACGCTGATGAAGACAACGCCCCCGCACGCTCGCGAATCGCAGAAAGGCCGGTACGAGACCTCAACGGGTCTGTACCGGCCTTTCCTGCTGGCCTTGCGGGGAGCCCCCCCCTCAATGTGGGGAGAACGGAGGTGGGTACGGACGCGGCGACGGCGTGGGCGGGGGAGCCCCCTCAGTGTGCGGAGAACCGCTCCCCAGCGCACAGCTGGCTCCTCAGCGTGGGGAGCTCCCGGCCCCTCGGTCCGCGAAGGAGTGTCGCCGACTACCTAGAGACCGGGCTGATACCCAGCTTCATGCCTGACAGGCCCCGCTCCTGGTGCCCCAGGCGCTGAGCGACCTGGGCCAGCTCGATCGCGGCCGGAGCGTCAGCCGCCGGCCTGCCCCCAGCGCTGACCGTGGCGGGAACGCCGACGTCCGCACCCTCGCGCAGCTTGATGTCCAGAGGAAGCTGAGCCAGCAGAGGGACCTCGTAGCCCAGCACCTGTGACAGCGAGTCACTGACAGCCTGGCCGCCCCCGGAGCCGAAGACCTCCAGGCGCGTGCCGTCAGGCTGGGGCAGGTAGGACATGTTCTCGATGACGCCGACGACCTTCTGCTTGGTCTGGGTGGCGATCAGCCCCGTGCGCTCGGCAACCTCGGCCGCCGCCGTCTGCGGCGTCGTGACCACGAGGATCTCAGCCTTGGGCAGCAGCTGGGCCACCGAGATCGTCACGTCGCCGGTGCCCGGCGGCAGGTCGAGCAGGAGGACGTCCAGGTCCCCCCAGAAGACGTCAGAGAGGAACTGCTGGACCGCCCGGTGGAGCATCGGGCCCCGCCAGACCACCGGCTGCTTGTCCTCCACGAACATGCCGATGGAGATCACCTTCACGTCGTGCGCCACCGGCGGCACGATCATTCCGTCGAGCTGGGTGGGGACGTGGTCCACCCCCAGCATGCGGGGGACGGAGAAGCCGTAGATGTCAGCGTCCACCACACCGACGCTCAGTCCCTGGGCGGCCATGGCCGCAGCCAGGTTGGTCGTCACCGAGGACTTCCCGACCCCGCCCTTGCCGGAGGTCACCGCGTAGACACGAGTGAGGTTGCCAGGCTTGGAGAAGGGGATCTCAGGCTCCGCCTCCCCACCGCGCAGGTGGCTGCGCAGGGCGGCACGCTGCTCGTCGTTCATGACTCCCATGCGCACCTGCACGTCGGTAACGCCCTCCAGCGCGCCGACCTCCTTGCGGGTGTCGGCCGTGATCGTGTCCTTGAGAGGACAGCCGGCGACGGTCAGCAGGACGCTGACGGTGACCACGCCCTCCGGGCTGACGTCAATGGACTCCACCATGCCGAGATCGGTGATGGGCTGACGGATCTCAGGGTCGATGACGCGTCCGAGCGCCTCGCGCACCTGGTCCTGTGTAGGGATGGTCGACATGGGCCCATCCTATGTACCAGGCAGCGGGCCCCGATCGTGGTGAGGAGCACGTAGCACGTGTACGGCCCTGTCGCACCACGGCACCGGCACCAGTCCTGCCTAGGCTGAGACAGGTCCCGGTCCCGGGACCGCGACCCCAGAGAGACTCGCCGATGCCCACCTTCCCCCTCCCCCAGCTGACGCTCCGTCGTAGCGGGCCGGTGCCCGCCGCGTCCGCTACGCCCGAGGCGCCTGCTGCGCCCCAGGCCCGGGCGGGCAGGCACGTGGCGGGGCTGGACGGTCTGCGTGCGATCGCCGTCGTCCTCGTCCTGGTCTACCACCTCGCCCCCGGGCTCCTGCCCGGCGGCATGGTCGGGGTGGACGCCTTCTTCGTCATCTCCGGGTTCCTCATCACCAGCCTGCTGCTCAGTCAGCACCGTGCCACCGGAACGATCAACCTGCGCCGTTTCTGGACGCGGCGTCTGCGCAGGATCGTGCCCGCGCTCCTTATCGCGGTCGTCGTGGTGGTCTGCCTGGCCGCCTTCCTCGGAGGCGACGTCCTGCTGGGAGTGCGTCGGCAGGTGCTCGGCGCGGCGACCCTGGTCTACAACTGGGTCGAGATCCTGGCGGGCTCGTCCTACTTCGACCTCGCCCAGCCCCTCCTGCTGACCAACGTCTGGTCGCTGGCGGTGGAGGAGCAGTTCTACCTCCTGTGGCCCTTCGTCGTCATCGCTGTACTCCGCCGCGGCACGAGCCGCGACCGCACGCGCCGGGGAGCATGGATCTGCCTGGCGCTGTCGCTGCTCTCAGCGACGGTCGCCCTCGTCGCGACGCTCACGGGTGCCTCAGCCTCGCGGGTCTACATGGGGACGGACACCCACGCCTTCGGCCTCATGCTCGGCGCGGCGCTCGCGCTGTGGCACGGGTACGCCACCGACGACGAGGCCTGCGAGACGCTGGCGGTGAGCACCTCCCAGCGGCTCGCCAGAGGGGTGCTGGGCTGGCTGGGGCTGACGGGGCTGCTGCTGTGCGCCAGGCTGGGTGCTGACGGCAGCCAGGCGGGCGGCTGGCTGGTTGAGCCGACGCTGTGGCTCGTGGGCGCCTCACTGTGTGCGGTGGCGGTCGTCCAGGCCGTGACCGCCGAGGTCAGCCAGTACCCGGGCCCCGCGCGGTGGCTGACTGCCGTGCTGGACCTGCCCCCGATGACCTGGCTCGGCAAGCGCTCCTACGGCCTGTACCTCTGGCACTGGCCCGTCTGGGTCCTGGCCTTCTACGGCGTGCCGCCCACCACGGACCCGCGTCTGGTCGCGGGTGCCGTCATGGCCCTGACCCTGGCCGCCACCGAGCTGTCCTACCGCTACGTCGAGACCCCGATCCGTCTCAAGGGTCTCAAGGGGTGGATCGGGGGCGCGGCCCACGCCGGTCCGCGCTCGGTGCTGGCGATGTCCGGCGTCGTCACTGCTGCGGTGCTGCTGGTGACCCTCGCCTTCTCGGCCCAGCCTCGCCTGTCCACCGCGCAGGAGGCGATCGCCAGCGGGGCCCGGGCGCTGGCCTCCGCCCAGGCTGCCGCACCGTCAGAGACGACGGCGTCGCCCTCACCTACGTCCAGTCCTGAGCCTGTCGCTGAGGTGACGGGGGACCAGGTGGAGGTCGTCGGTGACTCGGTGACCCTCGCCTCGGCGCCGGGCCTGGAGGCGGTGCTGCCGGGTATCGCCATCGACGCGCAGGTCTCACGCTCCTTCTACGCGGCTGTGAGCACCCTGCAGGAGATGGACGCGAGCTACGGGCCCCGCCCCTACGTCGTCGTCGCGCTGGCGACCAACGGCTCGGTGAGCGCGGAACAGCTCGAGGGGCTGCTGAGCTACCTCGGCCAGGAGCGCAGGCTGGTGCTGGTCACCGGCTACGGCCCGGCCCGTACGACCTGGATCCCGGGGGCGAACCAGACGATCCAGGACTACGCGGCGGCCCACCCCGAGCAGGTGGCTGTCGCGGACTGGAACGCCGCCATCACCCCCCACCCGGAGATGCTCGCCCAGGACCAGGTCCACCCCGCTGCCGAGGGCGGCCAGGTCTACGCCGAGACGATTCAGCAGGCCCTGAACACGGTTGCCGGAGCCTGACGCCGGGCTGTCCTCAGCTCCCCGGCGGCCAGCCCGCCTGACCGGGGTCAGGAGCGCTCGTGCTCCTCGTCAGAGAGCTCCTCGACCACCTCGACGACCTCCGCGACGATCTCCTCGCGTCCGCGGCGCTCCTCAGCCAGGATCTCCTCCAGCACGTCCCGCAGCTCTCCACGCACGAAGTCACGGGTCGCGACGTCGTTCATGGCCAGGCGCAGCGAGGCGATCTCGCGAGTGAGGAACTCCGTGTCCTGGAGGTTGCGTTCGGCGCGCTGCCGGTCCTGCTCCGCCGTGACACGGTCCCGGTCGTCCTGACGGTTCTGCGCCAGGAGGATGAGCGGGGCCGAGTAGGAGGCCTGGGTGGAGAAGGCCAGGTTGAGCAGGATGAAGGGGTAGGCGTCCCAGGCGTAACGGTGCGCGTACTGCACCAGGACCACGTTCGCGGTGATCCAGGCGACCACGAACACCGTCATGTAGAGGATGAAACGTGGCGACCCCATGAACCGGGCCGTGGCCTCCGCAAAGCGCCCGAAGGCGTCCCCCTGGCCGGACGAGCGCTGCGTCAGCCAGCGCGGCCGCTTTCCGGTCTCCAGGGGCGTGTCGAGCGACTCAGCCATTGGCGCTCCTCTCGATCGTCTCGTCAGTGACCTCGTCGTCGGCCTCGCGCCAGTCGTCCGGCATGAGGTGGTCGAGGACGTCGTCGACGCTCACCGCGCCCAGCAGGCGGCCGGCGTCGTCCAGGACAGGCAGGGCGGTGAGGTTGTAGGTGGCCAGCAACCGGGTGACGGTGCCGATGGAGTCGTTGGCGTGGACGTCCTCCAGGTCCGTGTCGAGCAGCGCTCCCACAGGCCGTTGGGGGCGCTCACGCAGCGCCCGCTGCAGGTGGACCATGCCGAGGAACCGTCCGGTCGGGGACTCCGTGGGCGGTCGGCAGACGAAGGCCACTGACGCCAGGGCCGGGGGCACCTCGCGCTTGCGTGCGTGAGCGAGGAAGGTCGCCACGGTCGCCTCGGGCGGCAGGATGATCGGCTCGGTGGTCATGAGACCACCGGCTGTGTACTCGTCGTAGGCCATGAGGCGGCGTACGTCGGCGGCCTCCTCCGGCTCCATGAGGGCGAGCAGCTCGGCCGCCTTGGACTGGGGGAGCTCGGAGACCAGGTCCGTGGCGTCGTCGGGCTGCATGTGGTCCAGGACGTCAGCGGCACGGGCGGTGTCCAGGGCGGAGATAAGGGCGACGGCGTCGTCGTCGCTCAGCTCCTCGACGGCGTCGGCCAGGCGCTCGTCCTCCAGCTCAGCCGCGACCTCGACCTGACGGGCCAGGGGCAGGTCGGACAGGACGTCCGCGAGGTCGGCGGCCTTGAGGTCCTCCATGGTGGCGAGCAGGGCGGTGGCACCCTGCTGCGCGTCGCTGGCAGCCAGGCCGGTGACCTCGTCCGGGCGCACGGTGAAGGTCTCGCCACGGCGCAGCCCCAGCGGCCCGGAGGAGGCGCGCTGGACGAACAGGCGCGTGACCTTCCAGTCCTTGTTGCGGTCCACCTCGATGGCGACGTCACGGACGGTGACCTTGCCGGTCCCGTCGCGCAGCGTCACCACCCGGTCCAGCAGCTCGCCGACCACGAGGGTCTCGACCTTGCGCTGGGAGAAGCGTCGGATGTTGACCAGCCCGGTCGTGATGACGGCTCCGGGCTCGATCGCGGTGACGCGGGACAGGGGCAGGAAGACTCGACGGCGTCCCGAGACGTCGATGACGAGGCCGACCGCCCGGGGCTCACCACGCAGCCGGATGAGGACGACGACGTCGTGCACCTTGCCCACCGCGTCCCCCAAGGGGTCGAAGACGGTGGTGCCGACCAGCCGGGCGACGTAGACCCTCGTGCTGCCGCGCGAGGCTGTGCGGGCCATCGTGTTCTCCATGAGCACACACTATGCGCCAGCAGCGTGAACGTCCCACTGGCCGCTGCCGGCCCGGAGGTGGCGTGCGACCATACAGCCATGAGCCAGCCCATCGGAAGCGCGAGCCCACAGCCGTCCGCCACGCCTCGTGGCCGAGCGATGCCTCCGGGCGAGGAGGTGGCCTCCTTCGCGACCTATGCCGAGGCGCAGCACGCCGTCGACATGCTCAGTGACGAGGGGTTTCCGGTTGAGCACCTGGCGATCGTCGGCACGGACCTGCGTCAGGTCGAGACCATCACGGGCAGGATGAGCTGGGGTCGAGCCATCGTCTCCGGGGCCGTCTCGGGCCTGTGGCTGGGGCTCTTCTTCGGTGCGCTGCTGGCGCTGGTGGGGCCGAGCCAGATGGGCGGGGTCGCTCTCATGGGCTCCGCGGTGCTCATGGGGGTGCTGTGGGGCGCCCTCTTCCAGGTCGTGGGATATGCCATGACCCGCGGGCGCCGGGACTTTACCTCCACCAGTGCTGTCGTGGCCTCGCGCTACTCCATCATCGCCGCTGAGCACGTCATGGACGCGGCTCGCGCGCTGTCGGGCCTGGCGGGAAACCTCTCCCGCGGGGGTGAGGCGGCACGTCGTGCCCAGGAGCGCAGAGCGGCTCGTCAGGCAGGCCGAGGCGGCGGCCCGACCACCTTCGGCTCCCGTCCGGACGAGCAGCCCCGCTTCGGGGTGCGCCTCAGCTCGGCGGACCAGGTCCAGTCAGGATCACAGGCCGTCGAGGACGCGCCCGGGCCCGCGGCGCCGGCGGAGCGCTCCGCGGCGAGCACCCCCTCGGTGACCGAGGCCAGCCCCGCTGCGGGCACGGAGCCGGACAGGGGGCCAGCCCCGGACAACGGCGAGTCGACGACGGACCCGGCAGCACCGTCGTCGGACCAGGACGACTGAGCCGGGCACGTCCCGGACAGGCATAGCGCCTCGGAGGAAGGAGGCTGGATGAGTACCCCGGTCGGGCTGTCGACCGCCTCGTGCCCCCTGGGCAAGGCGGAGTACACCTTCCGTCTGGCTGCTGAGCTGGGCTACGACGGTGTGGAGGTCATGGTCTGGTCCGAGCGCTCGACGCAGGACCCGAAGGCGCTCGCGGAGCTGGCGCGCCGCTACGACCAGCCGGTGCTGGCGGTGCACGCCCCGACCCTGCTGCTCACTCGCTCCGTCTTCGGCGCGGACCCGTGGCGCAAGATCGACCGCTCAGCCGAGCTGGCGATCGCAGTAGGGGCGCCGACGGTCGTGCTCCACCCGCCCTTCTTCTGGCAGACCCGCTACGCGCGTTCCTTCGTGCGCGGTATCGCCGACAGGGAGCGGAAGGGCAGCGTCTTCTACGCGGTGGAGAACATGTTCACCTGGCGGCCCCGGGACCCGCACTCCACCCGGGACTTCCAGGCCTACTCCCCGACCTGGGACCCGGTTGGCCAGGGGTACCGCTCCGTGACGCTCGACGTCTCGCACGCGGCGACCGCCGGGTGCGACGCGCTGGCGATGGCTCGATCGCTGGGACCGACGCTGCGGCACCTCCACCTCACCGACGGCATGCCCGGCTTCCGCGACGACCACCTCATGCCGGGCGAGGGAAACCAGGACTGTGCGGGGCTGCTGCGCTACCTCGACCGGACCGGCTTCGCCGAGCGCGGCGGGCAGGTGGTCGTGGAGGTGAACACCCGCGGAATGAGCGAGGAGGAGCGTCGCGAGGGGCTGGCAGGGGCGCTGGCCTACGCGAGGACTCACCTGGACGGCTGAGGCTGTTCCGGGTAGGTCCGCTGCGCTACCTCGATGCCGGTGGCCGCGTGGCTGAGCCCTGGCCGTGGGCCGAGACCCTGGCCGCGGGATCTGCCTCCGCGTTGAGTGGCGGCGTCCCGTGTGGCAAGCCCTAGCCGCGGGCCGTGGGACCTGCGGCCAGGGCACAGGCGACCGGCAGCGCCTAGCTGCAGCCGGCGGCCTCGTGCTCGCGGTGACCGTCCGGCTCGATCTGGAAGGTCGCGTGCGTGATGCGGACCGGGAAGTGCTCGGCCACGCACTGCTGGAGGGCGTCGAGCACCTCCTCGCTGCGGCCGGCGTCGAGGCAGGAGTCATGCACCACCACGTGAGCCGTCAGGACTGGCAGGTCACTGGAGACCCTCCAGGCATGCAGGTCGTGGACGGCCAGGACCTCGGGCAGCTCGCTGAGGTGTCGGCGTACCTCCGCCAGGTCCAGCTCGGTGGGGGTGAAGTCCATGAGCACCCGCCCGGCCGCGCTCAGGAGGGTGACCGCTCGCGGGACGATGAGGGCCGCGATGAGCAGGGAGGCCACGGCGTCGGCCTGGACCCAGCCGGTCAGGCGGATCACGAGCCCGGCGACGATCACGCCGAGGGAGCCGAGCGCGTCCCCCGCCACCTCGAGGCACGCCGCGCGCATGTTGAGGCTGGTGCCCCGCCCGCCCATGAGGACGGAGAGGCTGACCAGGTTCGTGGCCAGGCCGATCACCCCCATCACGAGCATCCCCTCGGCGTGGATCGTCTCGGGCTGGATGAGGTTGATGACGGCCCGGACGGCGACGGTGACACCGACGATGCTGAGCATGCCGGCCTGGAGGGTGGCACCGAGGACCTCGGAGCGCCGCATGCCCCAGGTCGAGCGGTCGGTGGAGGGACGGGAGGCCAGGTGGGCGGCGAGTAGCGCGACGACCAGCCCGGCTGAGTCCGTGGCCATGTGGCCGGCGTCGGCCAGGAGTGACAGTGAGCCGGAGAGCCAGCCGACGACGGCCTCGCCCACCAGGACGACGGAGGTCAGTGCCAGGGCGATCGACAGGCGGGTGCGGCCAGCGCCCTGACCGTGGTTGTGGGCGTGTCCGTGACCGTGGTCGTGGGAGGAGCCGGCGTCGTGACCGTGGTCGTGAGGGGAACCGGCTCCGCGTGAGTCCCGCAGCGCATCGGTGAGTCTCGAAGAGTCGTGCGTCTCAGAGATCGGGGTATTGCGGGGGGAAGTCATGCGTGCGCTCCCTCGGTAGGCACCTGGGCTGCTCGCGCCAGGCAGGAGGTGGCGACGAGCACGGCCGTGAGCTCGTCGGCGTGCTCGAGCTGGCTGACGTGGGCGCGGCCGTGGGCGTGCGTGGAGATGAGGCCGGCACCGCGCAGCACCTCTAGGTGCTGGGACACGGTGGACTGAGCCAGGCCCAGGTGGCTGGCGAGCTCGCCGACCCGGTGCTCGCCACCGCGCAGGTGGGACAGGATGGCCAGGCGGGTGGGGTCACCGAGGACCGCCAGGAGGTGGGCCAGTGAGCGAGCCCGGGCGACGGCGTCGTCATCCTGGGCGACATCAGTAGGTAGAAGCTCGTGAACTATCGTCATGCGGCGATAATATCGCTAGGTAACGATGGATTGTCAAGGGTGGCGACGGCGGACAGGCGTCGGGGCGTTGGTGGTGGGGTGGGGTCGTTGGAGCGTGATGCTGCTGCGGGGCACGGGCTGACTCATGCCGCGCGCCCGTTGAGGACGGGCCTTTGCGTCGTGTGAACGAGTCTTTGTGGCGTGCGAACGCGCCTGCGGTGTGGTCGTGCGTGTCTCGCTCGATCTCACGCCGCAGGCGCGTTGTCAGGGGTGGGAGGCTCGATCTCAGCCGTCGATCAAGCCACTGACCCAGGCCTCGACCTCGTCCGCGGTCCGTGGGACCCCCGCCGTCAGATACTCCACGGTGCCGTCCTCACGCACGACGACGTCGTCCTCGATACGCACGCCGATGCCGCGCAGCTCCTCGGGCACGAGCAGGTCGTCCTCCCGGAAGTACAGGCCCGGCTCGATGGTGAAGACCATGCCAGGCGCGAGCTCAGCATCCATCGACATCTCGCGGCGTGCCTGAGCGCAGTCGTGGACGTCCAGGCCGAGGTGGTGGCTGGTTCCGTGGACCATCCAACGGCGGTGGTACTGCCCGTCGGCGGACAGGGAGTCCTCAGCACTGACGCCCTCAGGCAGCAGCCCCCACTGCGCCACCTTCGCGGCGATGACCTCCATCGCCGCGGTGTGGACGTCGCGGAAGCGGCAGCCGGGCTCGTTGGCGCGGGCGAAGGCAGCGTCGGCCGCCTCCAGCACCGCCTCGTAGACACGTCGCTGAGGCTCGGTGAAGCGGCCGTCCACCGGGATGGTGCGGGTGACGTCAGCGGTGTAGAGAGAGTCGACCTCGACGCCGGCGTCAACGAGCACCAGCTCGCCGGGGCGAACAGGCCCGTCGTTGCCGATCCAGTGCAGGGTGTTCGCGTGGTTGCCGGCGGCGGCGATGGTCTCGTAGCCCAGGCCGTTGCCCTCCTCGCGCGCCTTGGCGCCAAAAGCCCCTTCGAGGACCCGCTCGCCACGCCAGTGGCCGGTGGCTCGGGGGATGGAGCGGATGAGGTCGTCGAAGCCTGCCTTGGTGATGTCCACGGCCCTCTGAAGCTCGGCGACCTCCCAGGGGTCCTTGCAGATGCGCAGCTCGCTGGCAGCCTCGGCCAAGGCGTCATCGACCTGCGTCGCCTCCTGCCCGCTGGCCAGTCCCGCGGCCTGACGCACCTGGTCCACCAGGGAGGTGACGGCCTCGTCAGCCTCGGCGATGACGCGCAGCTGCACGCCGTCGACCCCGGCGTCCTTGGCCAGAGCGTCCCCCAGGGTGTCGATGTGGGCGGCGCGGATCCCGGTGACGGCCTCAACCTCCTTGATAGAGGGCCGCACCCCCACCCACAGCTCGCCGTAGCGCGGGTTGGCGTAGAACTCCTCGCTGGAGCGTGAGGCGCGGGGGCGGAAGTAGAGGACGGCCTCGTGAGTGACCTCGCCCTCGGCTGGTGCCTGCCCCGGTGCGGTCAGCGGCTCCAGGACGAGCACGGCGTCGGGCTCAAAGTCGGTGCCGGTGCCGGTCAGGTGGGCGAAGGCCGAGTGCGGACGGAAGCGGTAGTCGTTGTCGTTGTTGCGGGTCTTGAGGGGACCGGCGGGGATGACGAGCCGCTCGCCGACGAACCTCGCCCCGAGGGCTGCCTGCCGCTTGGCTGCCCAGGGCGCCGCCGCTCCCTGGGCGGGTAGGTCTGCCGGGCGCGGGCCCCAGCCTGAGCCGATGAAGTCTCGGAAGGCCTGGTTGGTGGGCTGGCGCGAGCGGTTGCTGCCGCGCTGGGCGAGGGACTGTGGTTCCTCCTCGGAGGAGGTCGAGGTGTGCTGGGTGTCGTTCATAACCGCATCCTGTCACTGCTGGACAGCCTGGGCCACAGCGCCGCTGCCGCTCTGGCCGGGCTACCGGCGTGAAGGGCGCCAGGTCAGCGGACCCCAGGTCAGAGGGCGCCGTGGCGGCCGGGTACGGGGCGGGCTCGGTTGCCTGGACGACGACGGCGCGCGGGTTGCGGAGATAGGGGGCCTGGCCGGGCGGTTGCTGACGACGACGGCGTGGGCGCGGCTGGCTCCGGCCGGCGGCTTCGTGGGTGGTGGGGGTTCCCATCGGCCGGTTCGTGGCCGGCGGACGCGTGGTCGGCGAGGGTCGCTGTCGGTGGGCGTCGTGGTCGGCGAGGGTCGCTGTCGGTGGGCGTCGTGGTCGGCGAGGGCCGTCGTCGTCGGCCTCCTAGACTGCGTGAGTGCGTATCGACCCACACACCCACTCCTCCTGCTCCGACGGCACGGACAGCCCCTCGCAGCTCATGCACGCCGCCGCCCGGGCGGGCCTCGACGTCATCGGCCTGACCGACCACGACACCGCCCAAGGATGGGACGAGGCGGCTGCTGCGGTCGCCGAGACGGGGGTGAGCCTGCTGCGCGGCGTCGAGGTCTCCTGCATGGACCGCGGGGTCACCCTCCACCTGCTGGCCTACCTGCCCGACCCGGAGTCGCCGGGCCTGGAGGAGGCCTTCGAACAGGCTCGCTCCTCGCGCACGAGCCGGGCGCAACGCATCGTCGAGCTCCTCGGTGAGGACTACCCGATCAGCTGGGAGGACGTGCTGGCCCAGTCGGAGCACGCTGCCACGATCGGGCGCCCGCACATCGCCGACGCCCTCGTGGCGGCAGGCGCCTTCCCGGACCGGTCGGCGGCCTTCGCCGGGCCGCTGGCCACCGGCAGCCCCTACTACGTCGGTCACTGGGCGCTGGATCCGGTGCGTGCCTGTGAGCTCGTCCGGGCTGCGGGAGGCGTGCCGGTGGCGGCGCACCCTCGGGCTGGTGGGCGGCAGCGTCGTCTCGTGCCCGACGAGACCTTCGCACGCATGGCTGAGGCGGGCCTGGCCGCGCTGGAGGTAGACCACCGGGACCACGACTCCGCTGAACGGCAGCAGGCACGTGATCTTGCCCATCGACTGGGACTGGCCTGCTCAGGAGCGTCTGACTACCACGGTCAGGGCAAGCCGAACCGGTTGGGGGAGAACCTCATGTCTCCACAGCTGCTGGAGCAGATCGTCGACGAGGGGTGCCTTCCGCTCCTCACGCCGTGACGACGGCGCAGCCGGCTCGTGCTCAGGTGACCGGCTGCCTCCGAACCGTCTACGCTGCCTGTCATCCGCCCCCTAGTAGAGGATCGCAAGACCCCGCATGCTCGACTCGATCTTCAGTCTGTCCCTGTTCGCAACGTCATTCACCACGATCCTGGTGATTCAGGACCCGCTAGGCGCGGTGCCGATCTTCCTGTCGCTGACCAGTCGGCAGACCGACACCCAGCGCAGGTCCTCAGCCCGGCAGGCGACACTCGTCTCATTCGCTGTCATCGTGGCCTTCGCGCTCTTTGGCCGCTACATCCTCACCTTCCTGGGGATCTCTGTACCGGCGCTGCAGTTCTCCGGCGGGTTGCTCCTCCTGCTGGTGGCCCTGGAGCTGCTGACGGACCGGACCGACGAGAACCCGGACCCAGACGCGGTGTCGGCCAACGCCGCCCTGGTGCCGCTGGGTACACCGCTGCTCGCGGGCCCGGGTGCGATCGTCGCGGCGATGGTGGCCGTGGACTCTGCCAGGACGCCAGTGGTGGGGTGGGTGAGCATCGTGGCAGCCCTGGTCGCCACTCACGCCGTCATCTGGCTGTCGCTGCGCTTCTCCCTGCCTCTGCACCGGGTGCTTGGGGAGTCTGGGATCCGTGTGCTCACGCGCATCTTCGGTTTGCTGCTGGCCGCGATCGCGGTGCAGATGATGGGTGACGGGATCCTGGCCTGGCTGCACCAGCACTTCTGAGCGCGGTGGAGGGTCCGCCCGGTGCCGGAGGCTGCCGTTGGTGTCCTGAGAACTGCGCCGGTACCAGTGCGGGCCGCTCTTTGTGAGCAGCGGGTCCGTGGCTGGCTGACGGAGGCGCTCACACGGTGTGGGGTCCGGCAGCGGTGCTCGGCTCAGGGACAGTGCTAGGTCTGGATACAGTGCCGGCTTTGTACGAATGGTGGTCTTCGCCTGGAGATGGTCTGTGTCTGGAGATGGCCGGCTCGTGTGATGGGCGTGTTGAGGGGTGGGCCAGCGGCGGCCAGTGTCTGGAGACGACGATCGTGGGCGCCGGGTCTACCCCGACGCCCACGACGTCACCGCTCATTCCCGCTGGCTCGTTGCCTGCTGGCGCAGCCTCAGTCCGTGCTGGCTGAGCCGCCGGCAGGGCGACCGCCACGCGTGCGCTTGCGGGTCCGCGTCCGAGGCTTGCGCTGCGCGCTGGAGCTGCCCTCGGAGCCGGTTGCCTCGCTCCCGCGAGACCGCTCACCGTCACGGCGGCCGCGCGAGCCACCCCGCTCCGCCGAGCCACCCCGGCTCGTCGAGCTGCCGCCGCGCGCACCGCGTCCGCCGCGGCCACCGGAGCGCGAACCGCGCCCGCCCTCGCCGTCGCGGCGACGCTTACCGGTCTCTCCCAGGTCCTCGATCTCCTCCGCTGCCAGGCCAGCCAGCGTGCGCTGGCTCTTGGGCAGCGTGCCGGTCACGCCCTCGGGGATGTCCAGGTCAGCGAAGAGGTGCTCGCTGGTGTGGTAGGTCTCCACAGGCTCCTCGGCCTCCAGGCCCAGGGCCTTGGCGATCAGGCGCCAGCGGGGCACGTCGTCCCAGTCCACGAAGGTGACGGCGGTACCAGAATTGCCCGCTCGCCCGGTACGGCCGATCCGGTGGACGTAGATCTTCTCGTCCTCGGGGCACTGGTAGTTGATGACGTGGGTGACGTCGTCGACGTCGATGCCTCGGGCGGCGACGTCCGTGGCCACCAGGACATCGACCTTGCCGTGGCGGAAGGCGCGCAGCGCCTGCTCGCGAGCACCCTGCCCCAGGTCCCCGTGCAGGGAGGCGGTCGCGAAGCCGCGCGCGCTCAGGTCCTCGGCCACGCGCGCCGCAGTGCGCTTGGTGCGAGTGAAGATGATGGTGCGTCCACGCTCGTGGGCCTGGAGGATACGTGAGACGACCTCGACCTTGTTGAGGGCGTGGGTGCGGTAGACGACCTGCTTGACGCTGGTGACCGTCATCGACTCGTCACCCGGGTCCTGGGCGCGGATGTGGGTCGGCTTGGACATGTAGCGGCGGGCCAGGGCGACGACGGCGCCGGGCATGGTCGCGCTGAAGAGCATGGTCTGGCGGTCGGGCCTGGTGCGGGCCAGGATCTTCTCCACGTCCGGCAGGAAGCCGAGGTCGAGCATCTCGTCGGCCTCGTCCAGCACCACCGTGGTCACGTGGTCCAGGGACAGGACGCCCCGCTCCATGAGGTCGATGAGGCGTCCGGGCGTGCCGACCACGACCTCCGCGCCTTTCTCCAGCGCCTCGATCTGGGGCTCGTAGGCGCGGCCGCCGTAGACCTGGACGATGCGCACCGTGCGCTTGGCGGCGGCCTGGGAGAGCTCGGTCGCCACCTGCTTGGCCAGCTCGCGCGTGGGCAGGACCACCAGGGCCTGCGGTGAACCGGAGGCCGGGTCCTCGTCCCAGCCCTCCTCACCGGGGCCCAGCGTGTCCATGAGCAGCGGGATGCCGAAGCCGAGCGTCTTACCGGTGCCGGTCTTGGCCTGGCCGATGACGTCGCGGCCCTCCAGGGCGACCGGGAGGGTCAGGGCCTGGATCGGGAAGGGGTGGAGGATGCCCTTGTCGGCCAGGGCCTGGCTGATCTCAGGCTCGACGCCGTAGTCGGCGAAGGTCTTGGCGCTCAGGTCGGTCTCGTCGCCCTCGTCGGTGATGTCGGGGGTGGCCTCGTCCAGGACGGGCGCGTGGGCCTGGCTGGTCTCGATGACCCCGGAGCTCGGCTGGGCCGGGGCGGCGTCGGTGGTGGGCTGGGCGCCGGGCTCGCTGGCGTCCTGGGCGGTGATGTCGTCAGTCACGACGTTCCTTCAGTCTGATCGGCCGCGTGCGTTCCCGTGCCGGACAGCGGCACAGGCTCGCTAGCCGCGGCCTGCCGGGTCTGAGGCGGTGGGCCTCGGGCTGACAGGCGGCGGCGAGGGCGGCCTGGCATCGATGGCAGCCGATCGTGAATCTGCTCCGCTCAGGGCCTCGAGCCGGCGGGGCGTGGCTGCTGGACGACCGGGCAACCGTGGACAGGGCCACCTTAGCGGCCCGTCATCGCTTCCGTCCTGGTCAGCGGCGGCCCTACGGGGCCGGCGTGGGCGAACTCACGGCGAGAGTGGGGGACCTACGCTGTGTCCATGACTGATGCCCCATCGCCCCTGTCAGCGCCGTCCTCCACCGGGTACCTGCCCGCGGTCCTGGGCATGGTTGCCTTCGCCTCCTCGGTGGCGAGCATCCGGCACGCCAAGGACGCGGACAAGGCTCCCTCGATGGCCCTGAGGATCGAGCTGCTGCAGACGGCGGCGCGCCGTGTGGACTCCTTCGCTCAGGTGGAGGCGGTCTGCGCGGAGCAGGGATGGCAGGCCACCACGCTCGCAGAGGTCTTCCGTGGCTCCCTGGGTGAGTTTGACGAGCGCCTGCGCCCGGCCGACTGGCCCGAGCGCCTGCTCAAGACCTACCTGAGCCTGGGGCTGCTGAGTGACTTCTGCCTGACCCTGGTCGCGGGCCTGGGGCAGGAGCACGCCGGAGAGCTGGCGGGACTGGTCCGCGAGGACTCTTTTGACACCCTGGCGGTGGCCCAGCTGCTGCCCGGCATCGAGGCCGACGCCCAGCTGGCCGGTCGCCTGGGCCTGTGGGGACGACGCGTGGTGGGGGAGGAGATCGGCACCCTGCTGGGCATGCTGGCCACCTACCCGGCTCTGCTGGAAGGACCAGCAGACCGCGCTGACCTCCACGAGGCACTGTCGCAGGGTGCCGTACAGCGCATGCGTGGGATTGGTCTGCGCGTGTGAGACCGCCTCGTCGGCTTGGACGCGGCAGCGCCCGTCCCCACCGAGGGGACGGGCGCTGCCGCGCATGAGCCGGGGCGGGCCGGGGCAGGAGGTCCCTGCCCCGGCCCACCGTGGCTCAGGCCTGACGACGGCGGCGAGCCGCCAGGACCAGGCCCGTGGCGACCACCATCGTGGAGGCCAGGAGGAGGGTGCCGGAGTCAGCGCCCGTGCGTGACAGGGAACCACGCTGGCTGCGTCCGGTCGCAGAGCCGGATGCAGCGGCGGTCGAGCCCTGGCAGGAACCGGTCACGACGGCGTCGGGAGCCTGACCCGGTGCGACCAGTAGGTAGGTCGCCCGCGAGGGACCGGTGAAGGTCACCACGCCCTCGGCCCAGGTCGAGGCCACCGGGACCTCACGGCCGTCAGCCAGCACGCGCCACACGCTGGTGCCCTGCACGGCGGGGGCGGTGATGACCGCCTCGATGGCTGCCAGACCCTCCCGGTTGGACACCACCAGGCGGCCATCGCTCACGGTGGCGCTCAGGGCGTCGTCGCGGCGGAAGGTTCCCGTGGCTGTGACCTGGCCGTCGTGCAGGGTCAGTGTCTCCAGGGTGAGCGTGAGCGTGACGGTGCGTCCGGCGGTGTCGGTGGCCACGAGCGTGACCGTCTGCTCGCCCTCGGTCAGGACCGTGCCCGCCAGCAGGGACAGGGCGTCGGCTCCCTCGATCTGCGCCGCGGCGTCGACGACGAAGCTGACGGTCTGGGTCGACTCGTTGCCGGCCAGGTCGCGTGCGGTGACCGACACCGTGTGACGGCCCAGCGCCAGGTCCGCGGTGGGTACCTGGGCGCTCAGGACCGGGGAGTCAGCTTCATCGACCGCGCGGGCGGCCTGCCCGGCCTCGCCGCGAGCCTCCTCCTGGGTCGCCTCGTCCGGGACCGCCTGCTGCGACGCCGCTGTATTGGGCTCCTCGCCCTCCTGCGAGGAGGCTGACGAGCCGGCGGGAGCCAGCGCGCCCTGAACGGTGCCGGCCTTGGCGGTGGTCGGGGTCGACAGGGAGTCGACGACCTTGCCGTCAACGGTGGCCTGGGCGGTGGCCAGGTGCTGGTCCGTGGCCGAGACGGTCAGGACCCGCTGGTCGGCGACGGTCTCGCCCTCACTGACGGTGCTGATCTGGGTGTCCGGCGCCTGGGTGTCGACGACGACCGGGATCCCACCGGCCAGGGTGTTGCCCATCGAGTCACCCGCCACGATCAGCAGGATGTCGCCGTCGGCGACGGTGACGTCCCGGGAGAACTCCCGCTTGTTGGACTCAGGTCCTGTGCCGGAGCCGTTGTAGACGTCGATGACGGCCGAGTCGTTGATCTTGAGCTGGTAGCCCCAGCCGTCGTCCTCAGCGCTGCCCGCGAAGGTGACGGGGCTGTCCTTGGTGTACAGGACGCCGTCGTAGAGCGTGGGCGTGGCGAAGGAGAGAGTCGGCATCGTGACGTCGAGGTAGAGGAAGAAGGCGTGGTCGTAGCCGGGCACGACCGCCCCCGTGCTGTCCAGGACCTCCAGCCGGAACTGGTTGATACCCGGCTGCGTGGGCAGATCGAGGGAGAAAGTGCCGTCGCCGTTGTTCCGGGCCTGGATCGGCTCGGGGTTGATGACCGAGCCGTCCTCGCTGACGCGCGTGGCTGGGGTCAGGCGGATGACGGAGGCGTCACCCATCGAGCCAGTCAGCGTGTAGCTGGTGGCTGTGGCCCCGCTGTCCGCGGCCGAGACGAAGCAGGCACTGAGGTTCGCCTGGCAGCTGCCGTTGAAGGTCGGCGGTGTGAAGGCGGCCTCGGTCTGCCCCGAGCGGCCGGCGATCGGCAGGCTGGTGGAGGCGGTGTTCGCCCCGTCGGAGGCGACGACGGGGACGGTCACCAGCTTCTCGTCCGGGGTGAAGGTGACAGAGAAGGACCCGTCAGGGCCGACCTCGACCTTCTGACCGGCCACCGTGACTGACAACGCGGCGTCACCACGCTCGTCACTGACCGAGCCCGTGACGGTGACGGTGCCGTCCTGTGCCAGGGCGAGGGCGCCGTCGTCGTCCAGCTGTCCGGTCACCGTGAGAACCGGCGCCTGGGAGTCGTAGGTGACCGGGACCGTCAGGGTCTGGAGGACCGTCCCGTCCGCGGCGTAGGCCACGACCTCGATCTCCTGCCGGCCCTCAGTCAGCGGGACGAAGGCGTTGGCGCGTCCGTCGGCCACCTCGACCTCCTGGCCGGCCACGGTGAGGTGGTCAACCGTGGAGGAGACGAAGGCCTGCAGGTGCAGCTGGCCACCGGACACCAGCGGCGAGGCCGAGACGATGACGGAGGAGGACAGAGTCTCAGCGTCAGGGATGACCAGGTCGGTGTCCGGTGCCAGGATCGTGGTGGCAACAGCGAGGTTGAACCCGCGGTCGACGACCGAGGCGGTGAGGTAGGGCGTGCCCTGCGGGACCTCGACGACGAAGGTGTTCTCACCGGTCGAGGTCACCGTGAGGTCCTTGCCGTCGGGGCCGGTGACGGTGGGCACGTCCATCAGCCCGGAGCCGGTCTCGGTGACCGTGATGGTTAGGCGGCCGTCCTGGAGCGTGCCGAAGGTGAGCACCGGGGCCGTGGCATCGATTGTGAAGGGCATCTCGGTGGTCTGCCACGCTGTGTCTGCGCTCAGGCGGGTACGCACCCGGAAGGTGTACTGGCCGTCGGGAACGCGGACGAACTCGGCGCTGGCCGGGTCCCACACGGTGCCATCGAAGGTCTGGGAGGTGGCGACGTAGGCGCTGGAGCCATCGGCCACCGAGACCTCGGAGCCGGTGGAGCGGCGCAGCCCCTGCTCCTGACCGATGACCTTGAGGACCTGGCCGGAGGAGTCGACGACCTCGTACTCGGCGTCCGAGGCGTTGCGCATGAGCACCAGGCTCGGGGCGACGACGTCCATGTCACCCTCGCCGTTGGGGGAGACCGCGAAGGTGCCCAGCTCAGAGCTCAGCGGAACGGTCATTCCGCTCCATGTGGCTACCAGCCCGGTGGCCGAGGCGTTGGGGTCGTAGGAGGCGGGCAGGGGGTCGCCCGGCGCGCGCACGATCGCCTCGGCGTTCCAGTCGCCCACCAGGCCCAGGTAGGGCACGGACAGGTCCGGGGCGCCCTCGGTGACCGAGACCAGACGCGCCCAGCCCTCGATGTAGTGGGTGGAGGAGGTGTCAGGTGTCAGCGTGAAGCTGAGCGTGGCGCTGCCTCCGGCCGGGACGGTGACCTCGGAGGCGTCGGCGACCAGGGACTCAGACGAGACGTGAGTGGTGGTCTGTGCTCCTGCCTCGTTGGACTCGCCCACCACCTGCTGGGCCGGGACCGTGTAGCGCACGTCCTTGTCCGAGCGGTTGGTGAGGGTCACCGTGAAGGAGCGAGCGCCGTCGATCTGGCGCAGGGCGACGGCGGCCTTGTCAGGCTGGTCCTCGACCGTGGCGTAGACGCTGGTCGCCATGGCCTTGTCCACCTGGGCCAGGCCCGCGCCGACCTGACGCGGGGAGTAGGGAACGGACTGGGCGTCGGTAGGGATCTGCGCGGTGTTCATCAGCGCCACGCGGATGAGCTCAGCGCGCTCGGTGGCGGACAGGGAGGGGAAGCGCTGGGCGTACTCCTCGACCATGAGCGAGGCCATGCCCGACACGTTCGGGGTTGCCATCGAGGTGCCCGACTTCGTGCCGTAGCGGTTGTCGTTGAGGGTGGAGTAGACCTCACCACCGATGCCGGCGAGCTGGGGCTTGAAGTCCAGCGACGGTGTCGGTCCCCAGGAGGTGAAGGAGGAGGGCGTCAGGGCCTTGTCGTTGTCCGAGACCAGGACCTCGGTCGTCAGACGGATGCTCACGTCCTTGTTCTGCTCGAGCGCCTGGCGAAGCTCCAGGGCCTTGCTGCGCGGGATCGAGCCGCCCGCAACCGTGTAGGAGTCGATCCCGGCCATGGACAGCAGCTCGTCACCGCCCGCAGCGTTGTTGAAGACCAGCACGCCGCCGGCGCCGTGCTCGACCGCGTTGGCGAGCTTGTCCGCGAAGGTGATCTCGCCGCGCTCGACCAGCGCGTAGGCGCCGGCAAGGTCCTGGCCGGCGGTGTAGTTCTCGGGCCGGCCCAGGCCCACGTCCACCAGCGGGTGGTCCTGGCCGTCAGCCGTGCCGGACTGCAGGGAGTAGAGCATGCCTTGCTCTGAACCGTCGATGACCCGATAGGCCTGGGGCTGAGTCACCGTCGTGTTCTCGATCGAGGCGATCGTGAAGGCGTCGGCGTTGGAGGAGGGCGAGCCCAGGGCGGCGTCGTCAAGGACGCCCAGCAGGTCAGAGGTCGACTCGTCGGAGGAGAAGCTGAGACCGGCGTTGCCGGCGGCGATGTCCACGATGGCGCCGGCCTGGCGTGCCTTGGCCAGGGCGCGGTAGGTGCCGTCGGAGGTGTCGTTGAGGCCGTTGGGCGAGCCCAGGGAGAGGTTGAGCACGTCCGCGCCCAGCTTCGCCGAGTCCTCGATGGCAGCGATGATGTCCGCGTCGCGGGCGCCGCCGCCGGAGTTGGAGAAGACCTTCATGGCCAGCAGCTGGGCGTTCGGGGCGACGCCGTCCAGACGCCCCTTGGCCCACGCCTGCTCGGCGGTCTCGCCGTCGAGGGAGCCGTTGGCGGCCACGATGCCGGCCACGTGCATGCCGTGCTGGTCCTTCGTGGCGTCCTTGACGACGTAGTTCTCGTCGGCGTAGTTGTAGCCGGCCGGGACCTTCTCGTTGAAGTGCGCCTCAGGGGCCGGGTTGACGGTCTTGATCTTGGCCTTGTCTCGCGCGCTGGAGTCCAGGTGCATGTCCTGGTGCTCGGGATCGATCCCGGAGTCGATGATGGCCACGACCGTCCGGTGCCGTCCGCGCCGTAGTCCTTGAGCGCCGTCGGCACTCCCTGCGCCACGCGCGCGGAGTGCTGGGACGGGGTGAGCTCCAGGGACTGGGACGAGGCGAGGTCAGGGGCGTCTCCGGTCTCGACGTGGTCGTAGACACGCTCGATCTTGACCGAGGCGACGGCGCTCTCCTGAGCCAGGGCCAGCATCTTGCCGGCCGGCATCGAGGCGGAGAAGCCGTTGACGAGGTAGCCGAACTGACGCTCGACGCTCAGGTCGTAGCGGTCGGACCACGCGGCGATCAGCGCGTCCTGGTCGGCGACGTTGCTCTTCTCCTGGCCGGTTGAGGGTGTGGCCGGCTGGTCCTTGAGCAGGACGACGACGTTGACGCGCTGGTCGGAGGAGGCGGAGGCGGAAGCGGTCGATGGTGCAGGCACAGCGGGAGCAGCGCTCGCGGTGGCTGAGGCTGGCGCCAGGAGCGCCAGAGCCAGCACCGCTGCGAGCCCGCCACGATATGAAGATCTCGCAGGGACGCCTTCGGGTCGGGTGCACAGGGTGCCGGAAGGCTAAAGGGTGGTGTGTGTCATATATGTGACGTGCCCGTTTCATGAGACAGGGCGGGTCACCCACCCTGGAGGTGAGCGACCCGCCCTGGTTCAGCGGCCAGATCTGCCGCGTTGCGGTGCGCTGTGGCTGAGGCCTTCAGATGCCGAAGCCGACGCGGCGAGGGGTGGCCTCGCCCAGCTCGACGTAGGCGAGGGAACCGGCCGGGACGAACACCTTGCGGCCCTTGTCATCAGCCAGGGTGATGTCCTGGGTGGCGGCGCCCGCCAGCGTCGCCAGGACCTCGTCCTGGCTGGCGGAGGTCTCCAGGGCCAGTTCGCGGCCGGAGTGCTTGATTCCGATGGTGACCTGCATGGGTGCTCCTCATGGTCGACGACGGGGTGACGGCGGCGTGGCGCCGTGGCGTGGGCGGTTGCCCACCTGCAGCGTGATGCCTGGGATCCTAGGCGAGCCGTGAGGCTCGGGCGGTGCGGTGGGAGCGCTGGCGCCCGCTTTTCGCGCCACGCGGACGCCGCTGGTCCCTCAGGTGAGGTGACGGCGGGTCCGGCACGGCTCAGCGCGTCGAGCACGAGTTCGTGTCGGTGGGTCGTGATGGGATTGCCTCATGTCCGACGACGTCATGACCCAGCCCATCCGGCTGCTGCCACCGCTGCCTGTGGTCCCGCTTCCTGAGCCTGACGAGCAGACCGCCCAGGTCCTGGAGCAGGTGCGCGGGGGCAGCAACCTGGTGGTGCTCGGGGCTGCTGGCACCGGCAAGTCGAGCCTGGCCCTGCGGCTCCTGGTCGAGGCCGTGGAGCAGGGACGCGATGCGCTCATCCTGGCCCCGACCCGTGGCAGGGCCGAGCAGCTGCGTGAGCGTGCGGCTCAGCTCCTGGCCGGGCAGGGCAGCGGTGCGGTGAGGGTGCGTACGCCGGGTTCCTACGCCTTCATGGTGCTGTCCACCTCGCTGTCATCCCGGCCGGACCCGCTTCCGGCCCCGGTCCTGCTGGTCGGGGCGGAGGAGGACGCGGCCCTGGCGCAGATGCTCCACCCTGCCCACTGGCAGCCGCTGCCGCCTGAGGCCGTGACCTCGCGCGCCTTCAGGTCCGAGCTGCGCAACCTGCTGGCTCGCGCTGGGGAGCTGGGAGTGGGAGCGGCCGAGCTCGCAGAGCTGGCTGAGGAGCTCGACGTCGAGATCTGGAGGCAGGCGGTGCCGCTGCTGCGTGCCTGGGACGCTCAGGGGCGCCCGAGCTCCTCACGGCGCAGTCAGACCCGCAAGATGGACTCGGCCCGGATCCAGGACCGTGCCCGCGAGGCCCTGGAGCGCTGGAATGCTGACGGCGTCCAGGTTCCTCCGCCCGTTCCGGACCTCGTCATCGTGGACGACTACCAGGACTGCACGGCAGCCACCTCCAGGCTCCTGGCACGCCTGGCGCGTCCAGACTCCTCCGGGCACCGTAGCCAGGTGGTGGTCCTGGGAGATCCGGACGTTGCGGTCGAGACCTTCCGCGGGGGCACACCCAGCCTGCTGGTGGAGGCTGAGGACCGTTCCGGCCTGGCCGCCACCAGGATGACACTGCGTACCCGCTACCGCGGCGGTGCCGAGCTCGTGCGGGTGTGGGAGGACCAGGCCGATCGGGTGCCGGTGACCGGTAGCCCGGTGCACCGCCACCCGCGGCTCGCGGAGCAGGAGGTCTCCGGGGGCTGCCAGCCCTCGGAGACCTGCACAGTAGTGGCTGGGGAGCGCACTGCGGCCGTGACGGCGATCGTGGCCTCCAGCGCCTGTCAGGAGACCGCGCATGTGGCGCGGGTGATGCGTAGCGAGCACGTTCTCCACGGCACCGCCTGGGACCAGATGGCGGTGATCGTGCGGTCGGCCGGCGCCGCCCAGGCGGTGGCGCGTGAGTTGCGACGGCGCGGCGTACCCCTGTCCGCCTCCAGCCCAGCGGTGCTGCTGCGCGCTGAGCCAGCCGCGGCAGCGGTGACGGACGTGGCCAGGTCCGCTTTGGCTGGTGAGCTGGGGCAGGACGATGCGCCGGCCCAGCGCGAGGCGGTGCTCAGGCTGCTGACGAGCCCCCTGATCGGGTTAAGCGTGCTCGACCTGCGGCGGCTGCGTCGTCGGCTGCGCACGGCCTTCCCGCAGCAGGAGGCTGATGAGGTGCTGGTGAGGACCGCCTGCAGCCTGCAGCTGGCGCGGGCGCTGCTCGAGCAGCTGCGCCAGGACCCGTTGGTGTCTCAGGCCAGGAGCCTGGAGCGGGCCGCACGCATCGTGACCGAGGTCCGCGCGGTGGTCCAGGCCTGCCATGACGCGCGGCCCCAGGGGGATGAGGGGACCGGCCAGGGGCGTGTGGATGCAGAGGAGCTGCTGTGGGCGGCGTGGCAGGCCTCCGGATGCGCCGAGCAGTGGCGTCAGGTCTCGCTCGGTGGGGACACCGGTAGCGGTGAGGATGGTGTGCTCGCTGAGGCCGCTGAGCACGATCTGGACGTGGTGACGGCGCTGTTCAAGCGTGCTGAGGTCTGGGCCGAGCGTCATCCAGGCCAGGACGCTGCGGTGTTCCTCAGCGAGTTGGCCGGCGAGGTCCTGCCGTCAGACTCCGTGGCCCCCACGGGTGTCAGGCCTGCAGGCGTCAGCGTGCTGACCCCGGCAGCCGCCGCAGGACGCCAGTGGGAGGTCGTGGCCGTCACCGGTGTCAACCGGGACCAGTGGCCGGACCTACGACTGCGTGACTCCCTGACCCGCGCTGGTCTCCTGGTGGAGGCGGTGACGGACCGGCTGCCCCGTGAGCCTGGTGGACGGCGCAGCGCGCAGATGGACCGCGTCTCGGCACGTGCCCAGGTACGCGCTGATGAGCGTCGGATGCTCCTGGCCGCGCTGACCCGGGCCACGCGTCGCCTGGTGGTCACGGCCTGCCAGGACGAGGAGCACGCTCCGTCAGGCTTCTTCCTGGAGGTGGCTCGCAGCGCAGGTGTGCAGGTCAGCGATGAGGACGGCCAGGTGCTCACCAGCCCCGACGTCGGTGAGCTGACCCTGCGCGGCCTGGTGGCCGAGCTGCGGCGCGCGACGGTGAGGGGGCACCTTCCTACCGCCACGGAGCAGGAGCGCCAGCAGGGCCGCCAGGCGGCGGCGCTCCTGGCCTCGGTGGCCCAGGCGGGGATCGGCCAGGCAGACCCGAGCTCCTGGCCCCACGGCGTGGCGACCTCCGCCACGGCCTTGGTGGCGGACGGCGAGCGTGTCCGGGTCAGCCCCTCCGACGTCGACAACCTGTCAACCTGCCCCTTGCGGTGGTTCCTTCAGCGCCATGGTGGGGACACCGGGACCTCCGGCCAGCAGCGTCTGGGCAACGTGGTCCACGCCATCGCTGAGCGGGCACAGCGTGAGGGGCTGCGCGGCGAGAGCCTGCACGAGCTCCTGGAGGCCCAGATGCCTGAGCTGTCCGATCCTGGGACCTGGATCGAGCAGCTGGCCCGGCAGCGCGCCCACGACATCATCGACCGCCTGGACTCCTACCTCGCCTCCGTGCCCGGGCAGGTCCTGGTGGAGAAACGGATCGACGTCGAGCTGGACCTGCCCCTGCCTCCGTCTGAGGATACTGACGACGAACCGGGGCGTGACGGCGTGATCGGGGTGCGGCTGGCCGGCCGGATCGACCGGATCGAGATGGTCGAGGCCCTGGACGAGATGCAGTCAGGAACCCAGGAGCTGGACCAGCTTCCTGCGGGCCAGGGCAGGCGTGTGAGAGTGATGGATCTCAAGACCGGGCGGCGTCCGGCTGGTGACGTGGCGCGCAACGCGCAGCTGGCGACCTACCGCATGGCCCTGGAGGCACTGGGCTATGAGGTCAGCGGCGCTGGGCTGGTGGCCTTGGGGGAGAGTGCGGACCGCAACGGACAGACCCGGATCTATCCCCCCGGTGCGGCCTTGGCTGCCAGTCCTGATGCACAGACGGGGGAGGACTGGGCCAGCCAGCTCGTTGCCGGTGCGGCTGTAGACGCCTCGGGCGCCCGCCTGGAGGCGCGCGTTGGCGACCACTGCCGGTTCTGCTCGGTCAAGAGCTCGTGCCCGGCTGTTCCCGAAGGTCGAAGGAGTGTCGCATGATGTCCACCACCCCCGCTGCCTCCTCTGCTCCCCAGGCGGAGCTGACCCCCGCCTACCTGGCACGGGCGCTGGGCATCCATGAGCCCACGCCTGAGCAGGCTGCCGTCATCTGTCATCCCTTGAGCCCTGTGCTGGTGGTGGCAGGTGCCGGCAGTGGCAAGACGGCAACCATGAGCCAGCGCGTGGTCTACCTTGTGGCCAGTGGCGCGGTCGAGCCTGGCGAGGTCCTGGGACTGACCTTCACCCGCAAGGCGGCGGCCGAGCTGGCCCAGCGCATCAGCGTGCGCCTGGACGCCCTGGCTGGCTCGGGTCTGATTGAGCGAGACGAGGAGGGGCTGGACCCGACGATCGCCACCTACAACTCCTTCGCCGGCACCATCGTGCGAGACCACGGCCTGCGCATCGGGGTGGACCCGGACGCGACGCTCATCACCGAGGCACGGGCCTGGCAGGTGGTCTCCGCCATCGTCGAGCGACGCCGGCAGCCCCTGCCCCTGGAGTCTCCCGCCCGAGTCACCGAGCTGGTGCTCGCCTTGGACGGTGCCCTGTGCGAGAACCTGCTGGAGGTGGATCAGGCCCGCGAGCAGTTGGGTGAGCTGGACTCATTCTTCGAGTCCCTGGCCACGGTGCGGGGGCTCAAGACTGCGGTCAAGGGCTTTGACACCGCGATGAAGACGCGTCTGGCGCTGCTGGACCTGGTCCAGGAGTACCGGGACGTCAAGCGCTCCCAGGGCATGCTGACTTTCGGGGACCAGATTGCCCTGGCCTACCGGGTTGTCAGCGCACCGGGATCACAGGAGGTCGTTGCGGCGCTGCGCGAGCAGTACCGTGGCGTTCTGCTCGACGAGTTCCAGGACACCTCGACGGCGCAGGTCAGGCTCCTGGCCCGTCTCTTCGCCGATAGCGGCGTGACCGCCGTCGGCGACCCCAACCAAGCGATCTACGGATGGCGTGGTGCCAGCGCCGCGGCGCTGGATGAGTTCCACCGTGCCTTCAATCCCGCTGGTTGCCAGGCGGTCCACAGGGGCGCGGACCCGCTGACCACCATCCCGGTCCTGCCCTTGTCCACGGCATGGCGCAATGACAGTCGGGTCCTTGAGGCAGCGAACGCCCTGTCTGCCCCGTTGCGGCACCACACCCCGGCACCCGGGGACGCGCCGGCACCGCGGGTGCCTGTGGAGCAGCTGCACGCCAGGCCCCGCCAGGCGGGCCTGGCTGAAGGAGCCGTACTTGGTGCCTACCTGGCCGATCCGCTCCAGGAGGCAGAGGTGGTCGCGAGCTTCCTGGCGGACAGGTGGAACCCACAGGCGCAGCTGGCCGTGCTCAGCCGTACCCGGGACTCGCTCCTGCCCGTGGCTGAGGCGCTGCGAGCACGCTCGCTGCCTTACGAGATCGTGGGGATCGGAGGCATGCTCACGATTCCGGAGGTCGCGGACGTGCGCGCCCTGCTCACGGTGGCCGCCAACCCTGAGCGCGGCGACTGGCTGGTCCGTCTGCTGACCGCAGGCGGCATCGGCGCAGCGGACCTGGCCGCCCTCTACGCTCACGCTCGCCGTCAGATGCGCGGCACCTCACCATTCCAGCCGCCCGCTGACAAGAGCTCACAAGGGGCAAGCAGCGTCGCGCAGATTCCGGACGCCGAGCCGGACTCTCCGATGCTGGCTGAGGCGATCGAGGCCGTGGCCCGCAGCGCGGACCGTCATCCAGACGGGCTGGCGGGCGTCCGCGTGCCTGGACTGAGCCCGGCAGCCACGCGCCTGGCTGACCGCCTGGCGCGCCAGCTGCGTCGGGTACGCCGGGCGATGCGGTTGCCGCTGGCGGACCTCGTGACGCTGGCCGAACAGTGCCTGGACCTTGATATCGAGGTCGCGGCCAGGGTCGATGACCGGATCGGACGGCGGGGACTGGACGGGCTGCGCGAGGTCGCCGAGCAATTCACCCGGGACCTGGACTCTGCGAGCCTCCCGAGCTTCCTAGAGTGGCTGGACGCGGCAGAGGCTCACGAGCGTGCCCTGTCTGCCCCGGAGGTCGAGCCCGAGCCGGGCGCGGTCCAGCTCATGACGATTCACGCCTCCAAGGGGCTGGAGTGGGACCACGTGGCGGTGATCGGCATGAATGAGAAGGGTTTCCCGCTCTACTCCACGCAGCCGCGTGAGGACCTCTCCGTGCGCTCGAAGTCCTGGATGGGCTCGGCCGATGAGTTCCCGCACCCGCTGCGGATGGACGCTGCCACCTTGCCACCTTTCACTTTGGGTGTCCTTGAGCCGCCTGAGGTGGACAAGGACGAGGTCAAGGACCTGTTGGATCAGTACTGCCTGGCGCTGGGGCGCTACGGCGTCTCGGAGGAACGTCGCCTGGCCTACGTGGCCCTGACACGCGCTCGCCATGACGTTCTGCTCACGGGCTCCCATCTGTCCAAGAGCTCGACGACGCCGCGGCCAATGAGCCGGTTCCTGGCTGAGCTGCGACGCCGTGACCTGGTCCAGCCCTATGGCCCTGGATGGGTCGACTTCGATCCTGAGCACGGCAACGGCCTGGTGACGCGTCGTGCGCGGGTGCTGTGGCCGGTGCAGCCGGGAGCTGCTGACGAGGCGGAGGACCGTGACGGTGTGGCCCTGGCGCGTCAGCAGGCTGCGGAGGAGGTCGCTCAGGCCTGCCAGGATGCCTCTGTCCGGCTTCGCCATGAGTCTGAGCACAGCGAGGGTGATCAGCAGGCAGCGCCTGAGGCGGAGGTCGATGGCGAGCCGAGCACCCTCGTGGCGCGCTGGTGCGAGGAGGCGCGTGTTCTGCTGGCCGAGCGCGAGCAGGAGGCCAGTGCTCCGCGTCAGCTTCACCTTCCTGCCCACTTGGCTGCCACGCAGCTCGATGCCTTGCGCACCGATCCAGAGGAGCTGGCCCTCCACCTGCGCAGGCCCCTACCTTCCCGGCCCAGTGCCTCGGCGCGGCTGGGCACGGTCTTCCACGACTCCGTCACGCAGCGCTTGTCACCGCATTCGGCCCTGTTCAGCCTGGAGGAGGCTGGCGTACCGGACACTGTCTCGGCTCAGGACCGGCAGACCCTGGAACGCTGGCTCGCCACGGCGCAGGACCTTGACCTGCTCCAGGGCTACCTCCTACATGACACGGAGGTTGAGCGTGAGATGACGATCAGCGGGGTCACCTTGCGCTGCCGGATCGACGCGGTCTTCCGGCGGGAGGGCAGCGGCGAGGATGAGCCGGCCGCCTGGCTCATCGTCGACTGGAAGACGGGCCGTCACCACGTGCCGGTGGACCAACTCAGTGTCTACGTCCACGTCTGGGCTGCCTCACTCGGCATCCCGGCCGAGGCGGTCAGGGCCGCCTACGCCTACGTCGACTACCCCGGTGGCAAGGTCGATGAACTGAGCGGCCAGGAGCTGCTGAGCATGGAGACGCTCACCCGCACGCTCAGTCTTGCGCACGCTCCTGGGCGCTGAGCGGGACCACGGCGGCCAGGTCCGTGGTGGGGGTCTGGTCCGCCGCCAGGTCGGTGCGCGCCGAGACAGCGGCGTCGCCGGTGACCTCGGCGTCGGTGCCTGAGTGATCGGCCTGGCGTTCGACCATCGTGATCTCGCTCGTGGCCTCGTCAGGGCCGGCGCTCGTCCGAGTTCCCGGAACGGGGGCCAGACGCGGCTCGTGGGGCTCGACCAGCGGCTCGTCGCCGACCTGGTCGAGCAGGTCGGCCAGCATCGAGACTGCGTCGTCGATGATCTCCTGGTCCTGGGAACGCACCCCGTGCAGCAGCCACTTGGCCAGGCTCATCTCGCTGACCAGCTCGGCTCGGTCACGCAGGTGCTTGTCCACGCCCTCGGTCCGGGCCAGGTCGTAGGCCGCCTCGATCGAGTCCAGACAGTCCACCGGAGCGGTCGAGTAGATCCAGGCCAGGTCCTCGGCCGGGTCGCCAACGTGGATCTGTGACAGGCCCTGCAGCGCCACGACACCGCCACCGGCCGTCAGCACATTCTCCTCGGCCAGGTCCCCGTGGACGACCGTGGGGCGGAAGCGCCACAGCGCGGTGTCGTCCAGGACCTGCTCCCATCGAGACAGCAGGGAGGCGGGCACCTTGCCGGTGGCGGCGACGTCGTCGAGCAGGGTAAGCCAGTTCGTGCGGACCTCGTCGGCGTCGTAGACGGGCAGACCGGCCTCGGAGACAACCGTGGTGGACAGCTCGTGGAGCTCTCCCAGTGCTCGGCCTAGCCCTGCTGACAGGCCGGGGCCGGGCCGAAGGGAGGCGATGCTGATGGGCTTTCCCTCGATGTGCGAGCGCACCTGGACGTGGAGACCCTCGCGTCGCAGTGAGCCTGCGGGGCGGGAGACGTCGAAGGAGACCAGGCCGTCGTCATGGCTGCGGGCGATGCGGCGCAGAACCTCGGCCTCGGCGTCGAGCGAGGCTCCGGCCGCGTCCGAGCGCGCCTGGAGCACCTCCCAGTGACGGCCGCGGGAGTCGATGACGCCGACGGTGCGCAGGGAGGCCGAGGCCTCTTGCGGCAGGGCGAGGCGGGCCGGATCGAGCCCAGGAACGGCGACGGCGGCCATGGCTGCCAGCGTGAGGGCCGAGGGCTCCCGCTCCGGCGTGGTCGAGGTGTGGCTGTGTGACGTGCCTGCGGCAGGCTCATCCACGCGCTCAGCCTCGGTCGCGGGGGCTGGGGCGTCCTGTGGGACCGGGGCATCCTGTCCGGCATCCGGCGTGGCCTCGGTTGCGGGCCGGGTCGGGTCAGTTGGCGTGGTCGACATGCTCCCACCGTAGGCGAGGACTCCCAGGGGGTGGCGGTGACGCGCTGACCGCCACCGTGGCAGAGCCCGTGAGGGCCGTGGCGGGGCGCCAGAGAGACCGGGCGCGAATCTCGACGGAGATTGTCCGCGCAAAGCCCCACGAAGAGGAGTGAGCCATGTCATAGTGTGGATGTGCCCTCCTCAAGGATGAGCGGGGCACACCTTCCCCTATCCCTCATCTGCGCACAGAGGTGCCTCATGCACGCGATGTGTCGGCGCCCTTGCCGTGCCTGCCAGTGCGCCAGGGCGCCGAGGCTCGGGTGTCTGTTCCGGCGGGTTTCGCACTGGCTTGGGCAGGTGGCGGCCTCGCCGTCCACGCGTGCTGGCTGGGCGCTGGTGCTTGGGCTCGTCATGGGCGTGGGGGTGCAGGCTGCGGCGCTGCCATGGGCTGCGACGGCGGCGGTTTGCGTGGCCTCGATGGTGGTGGTCGTCCTGGCGCTGCGCCACGGTGTGGAGGTGCGCCGCAGACGTCAGGTGGAGAGCTGGCCTGAGGCTGTTGACCTGCTGGGTGCGGCCTTGAGTCAGGGAGTGGGCCTGCCGGAGGCCCTGTCCGGGCTCGCCGAGGCGGGACCGCCAGCCCTGCGCCCTGCATTTAGGGCCTTCGCGCTCAGCTACACCCTGTCCGGGATCCTCGACGAAGCACTGGATCGTCTCGATGGCGAGCTGGATGACTGGGTGGGGGAGCACCTCATGGCGCTGGTGCGACTGGCTCAGGAGACGGGCACGGCTGGGCTGGCGACGGCGTTGCATGAGCTCTCGGCGACGCTGCGGGTGGAGCGCGCCTCGCGCCGGTTGATGGTCAGCTCACTGGCCTGGGGTGCCCGTGGGTCCTGTCTCCTGGCGTTCGTGCCGTGGTTGGTCATCGGTGCCCTGCACTGTTCGGTGGTGCACCTCACGCCCCACGCCTCCAGTACGCGGCAGCTGCTGGCTGGGGCCTGCCTGTCAGGCGCGGCGGGGATCCTGGCCTGTGTGGCGGGTGGGTTGCCGCAGGGAGCGAGGAGGCCGTGATCTGGCTGGTGCTCGCCGTCCTGCTTCTGGCGGGAGTGGGCGCCTGGGGGTACTGGCGCGAGCGACGCCGCAACGTCCTGTTGCGCCGGACCTTGCCGTATCTCTCGCGTCCGCCGGTCCGGTCTCGCCAGTGGCGGCCGTGGCTCGTGGTGTCCGGGTGGGCGTGGGCTGCCACCGGCCCCATGGCGCGGGTCCTGGGGCTGCGTACCGGCCTGCCGGGATGGGTGCGAAGGCGGCAGATCGAGGCGAGCCTGCCTGAGGCGCTGGATGTCCTTGCCCTGGCTGTTGATACGGGGTGGCAGCCGGTGCAGGGTGCGGAACGTCTGATGGTCTCCACCTTCAATGCTGCGTTCGCGCACGAGCTGGCCGGGATCCTGCCTCCCGATGGGGCTCCGCTGATACCGGAGCTGGTGTCGAGGCTCGGCGCTGAGCCGGGAGCGTCGGCCCAGGTGCTACGGCTTCAGCGGGCCTTTGTCAGCGCGCCTGAAGGGGGAGAGGTCCTGTCCGGGCTCTTGCGTGCCCAGGCCGCAGACCTGCGTGAGCGGCGTCGTCAGCAGTTGGCGCGACGTGTTGGGTGCAGGCTGGCGTTCCAGGCGGCGCTGGTTCTCCTGATCCAGGTTCCCGTCATGGTGGTGGCGTTCGCGGTGCTGGTGCGCGCCCTCCTGGAACCAGGGTCCTGGTGGGCTGGGTGATTGGCGCGATGAGGTGACTGCGTGAGGGGAGGGAGAGGAGGGGCGGAGCTGCCTCAGGCCCGGCGGAGGCTGAGGTCGGCGTGGTCGCGGCGGTGCAGGCGTGCGCGCAGGTCCTGGCTGTGGTGGCGGGCCAGCTGAGCGATGTAGGCGCGCTTGACGGTCGCCAGGATGTTGACGCCGACGAAGACGTAGAAGACGTTGGCGATGGCGCTGGGCCAGGCCCCGGTGTGTGCGCAGTTGATGAGCAGCAGCACGGAGGCGGAGAGGTTGAGGGCCTGATACTTCAGGGAGTCTCCGGCGATGCGGCCCTTGGAGACCAGGAAGTAGGCGAGGAGGAACTCGGCGGCGCCGATCCATCCGCCGATGGCGATGAGGGTGGGAATCACGTCAGTCATGCAATGATCTTGTCCTGTCCTGGACTACAGTTCAATCTAAGGTATCTGCATCCGGCATGAAGAAAAGCTGAAGTAGGGCGCTCATGGATCTGTCTGCACACCGCCTGGCCCTCCTGCTGGCCGTCCACCGTGCCGGAGGCATCGTGGCTGCCGCAGAATCACAACGTTTGTCTCCTTCCGCCGTCAGTCAGCAAATCAAGCTGCTGGAGAAGGAGGTCGGAACGCATGTGCTCGATCGCACACCCTCCGGCTCGGTTCTGACGGAGGCGGGCCGCATCCTCGCCGACACGGCTGAGCGCATCGAGGATGAGCTGACCTCAGCGCGCCGGGAGCTTGCGGAGCTGGATGACTCCACCCCGACCGGGCGTGTGCGCATCGGGTCCTTTGCCACGGCGATCCGCGCGCTGCTGCTGCCCATGCTTGATCATGCGGCCGTCAGCCACCCGGGCCTGCACCTGACGATCGAGGAGACTGAGGAGCGCGCTGGTCTGGCGCGGCTGCGGCGCGGTGAGCTGGACCTGGTCCTGCTGGAGCGTGACGTGCACTCGTTGACGACGGCGCCGCGTGCCATGGCGGACGTGCCGCTGCTGGATGAGTCCTGGCTCATCGTGGTTCCGCCCGAGCAGCCGGCTCCCTCGACGCTCGCGGACCTGGTGCGGGCGACCTGGATCGACCTGGATCCCAACACGGCCGGTGCCGAGGCCTTGGTACGCCTGTCACGCCAGCTGGGCACGCCCCTGACCACGCACCACGTCGGCTACGACTACGACGTCGTCCTGGCGATGGTGAGCTTCGGACTGGGCTACGCCCTCCTGCCTGAGCTCGCAGTCGTCTCCGGGCAGGTTCCTGAGGGAGTGAGTGTGGTGCGTCTGCCTGGGCTGGGTACGCGTCAGCTCGTCGTGCGCCACCGAGCCACCCGCACGGACCCGAGCTCTGCGACCCGCGCGGTGCTTGACCTCCTGCTGGCTCAGGCGCAGGCGATGGAGCTGGGGTAGGCGGCGGCCGAGGTCCTGGAGGGCGAGGCGGGTGCGCCCTGCCGTAGACTCGCCTCCGTGGCCACTGACTTTCCTGCAGAAATCGAGCGACTCCGACACACTCACGCCTCCATCGAGGCGGTGACTGACCCGCAGGCGCTGCGTGCGCGCATCGCTGAGCTCAGCGAGCAGGCGGCTGCACCGGACCTGTGGGACGATCCTGACGCCGCTCAGGTGGTGACCTCGAACCTCTCTCACGCCCAGGCAGACCTCAAGCGTGTGGAGGACCTCGGCTCACGTATTGATGACCTGGAGGCCATGGTGGAGATGGCCGGTGAGGAAGAGGGGGACGACGCCGCCGAGCTGCTGGCGGAGGCAGAGTCGGACCTGGCCTCGATCTCCAAGGACCTGTCCGAGCTGGAGATCCGCACGCTGCTGAGCGGCGAGTACGACCAGCGCGACGCCGTCGTCACCATCCGCTCGGGCGCGGGCGGCGTGGACGCGGCGGACTTTGCCGAGATGCTGCTGCGCATGTACCTGCGCTGGGCTGAGCGCCACGGCTACGCCACCAAGGTGCTGGACACCTCCTACGCCGAGGAGGCGGGCTTGAAGTCGGTGACCTTCGAGGTTCACGCGCCCTACGCCTACGGCACGCTGAGCGTGGAGGGCGGTACCCACCGCCTGGTGCGCATCAGCCCCTTCGACAACCAGGGGCGTCGTCAGACCTCCTTCGCCGCCGTCGAGGTCATCCCGCTCATCGAGTCCACGGACCACATCGAGGTCCCTGAGACTGACATCCGTATTGACGTCTTCCGCTCCTCCGGCCCTGGCGGCCAGTCCGTCAACACCACCGACTCGGCCGTGCGCATCACGCACCTTCCCACCGGCCTCGTGGTCTCCATGCAGGACGAGAAGTCCCAGATCCAGAACCGCGCCGCCGCGATGCGCGTGCTGCAGTCGCGCCTGCTGCTGCTCAAGCAGCAGGAGGAGGACGCCAAGAAGAAGGAGCTGGCCGGGGACGTCAAGGCCTCATGGGGTGACCAGATGCGCTCCTACGTCCTCAACCCCTACCAGATGGTCAAGGACCTGCGCACCAGCTACGAGGTCGGTAACCCCGACTCGGTCTTCGACGGCGACATCGACGGCTTCATTGACGCCGGCATCCGTTGGCGCAAGCAGCAGGAGCAGGCCGAGGAGGACTGAGCCTGCCGGATCAGCCTTCCGCGGTTGCCCGCTCTGAGATGACGACGGCGCCGCCCACCTTCACTGTGGTGGGCGGCGCCGTCGTCATCACCGGCATCCCTTGGCCGGGTCGCGCGTGCTCGGCCTGCGGCCTGCAACGCGACTCAATCGCCTCGGATACTAGAGCAAGCCAAGCTCGGCATCCCTCGGCTCAATCGCGCGTGAGCTTCCTGTAGGTGACTCGGTGCGGGCGGGCGGCGTCGGCACCCAGGCGCGCGACCTTGTTCTCCTCGTAGGAGGCGAAGTTGCCCTCGAACCAGTACCAGGAGGCCGGGTTCTCCTCGGTCCCCTCCCAGGCCAGGATGTGGGTGGCCACGCGATCGAGGAACCAACGGTCGTGGGTGATGACCACGGCGCAGCCGGGGAACTCCAGCAGCGCGTTCTCCAGGCTGGACAGGGTCTCCACGTCCAGGTCGTTGGTGGGCTCGTCCAGGAGGATGAGGTTGCCGCCCTGCTTGAGGGTCAGCGCCAGGTTGAGGCGGTTGCGCTCACCACCGGAGAGCACCCCGGCCGGCTTCTGCTGGTCAGCGCCCTTGAAACCGAAGGAGGCCACGTAGGCACGCGAGGGCATCTCCACGTTGCCGACCTGGATGTAGTCCAGGCCGTCGGAGACGACCTCCCACAGGGTCTTCTTCGGGTCAATACCGGCGCGGTTCTGGTCCACGTAGGACAGCTTGACCGTCTGACCGATCTTGAGGTCCCCGCCGTCCAGCGGCTCCAGGCCCACGATGGTCTTGAACAGGGTGGTCTTACCCACGCCGTTGGGACCGACGATGCCCACGATGCCGTTGCGCGGCAGCGTGAAGGACAGGTCATCAATGAGCGTGCGCCCGTCGAAGCCCTTGGTGATGTGGCTGGCCTCAAGGACCACGTTGCCCAGGCGCGGACCCGGCGGGATCTGGATCTCCTCGAAGTCGAGCTTGCGCGTGCGCTCGGCCTCGGCAGCCATTTCCTCATAGCGGGCCAGACGGGCCTTGGACTTGGCCTGGCGCCCCTTGGCGGACGAGCGCACCCACTCCAGCTCCTCCTTGAGTCGCTTGGCGAGCTTGGCGTCCTTCTTGCCCTGGACCTCCAGGCGCTTCTCCTTGGTCTCCAGGTAGGTGGAGTAGTTGCCCTCGTAGGGGTAGAGGTGACCGCGGTCGACCTCCGCGATCCACTCGGCCACGTGGTCGAGGAAGTAGCGGTCGTGGGTGACGGCGATGACGGCACCCTTGTAGGTGGACAGGTGCTGCTCCAGCCACAGCACGCTCTCGGCGTCCAGGTGGTTGGTGGGCTCGTCCAGCAGCAGCAGGTCAGGTGCCTCCAGCAGCAGCTTGCACAGGGCCACGCGGCGGCGCTCACCACCGGACAGGTGCTTGACCTCGGCGTCCGGCGGCGGGCAGCGCAGGGCGTCCATGGCCTGCTCGAGCTGGGAGTCCAGGTCCCAGGCGTTCGCGGCGTCGATCTCGGTCTGGAGCTTGCCCATCTCCTCCATGAGAGCGTCGAAGTCCGCGTCAGGATCGGCCATCTGGGCGGAGATCTCGTTGAAGCGGTCCAGCTTGCCCTTGATCTCGGCCACGCCCTCCTCGACGTTGCCCAGCACCGTCTTGTCCTCGTTGAGCGGAGGCTCCTGCATGAGGATGCCGACCGTGTAGCCCGGGGTCAGACGAGCCTCGCCGTTGGAGGGCTGGTCCAAGCCGGCCATGATCTTGAGGATGGAGGACTTACCGGCGCCGTTGGGACCGACCATGCCGATCTTGGCGCCGGGCAGGAAGGACATGGAGACGTCGTCGAGGATGACCTTGTCTCCGTGGGCCTTGCGGGCCCGGATCATCTGGTAGATGTACTCAGCCACGGGGGAGGTACGCCTTTCGTGTGGTGGTAAGGGTCGAGTCGCCGGGGCTCCTCGCGCGCAGTCCGACGGCGCAGCGTGCCTGGCGTCCTCGGGTGCGGTTCCGGCGCCTAGCCTACGTGAGGCACGGCCTCGCCGTCGGCCGGCCGGCTCAGTGACTGGCGCCGGTGGTGCCTTCAGGGCCAGCGCCGTCGTCCATGCGGATCTCCCAGCGGCCGTGGCCTGCCTGGCCATGCGCCTGCTGACCAGGCGAGGGCGTGCGGATCATGCCCTCCTGGGCGATGGTCGAGACGAGCTGCCCGGCAGCGTTGAAGACCTCCGCCCTGGCCATGGCGCGCCCGCCCTGCGAGGTCGGGGAGTCCTGGACGAAGAGCAGCCAGTCATTGACATCGACGTCGCGGTGGAACCACTGGGCGTGGTCGAGCGTGGCCAGGCTCATCCCGGGGGTCTGCCAGCACAGCCCCTGGCTGCGTAGTGCGGGCTCCAGCATGATCTGGTCACACATATAGGCCAGCAGTGCCCGGTGCACGGTCTGGGACGCCTGGGCGGGTACGACGCCGCGGGCACGTGCCCACAGGTGCTGGCGCCCCACGCGCTCGGCGGCAGGACGCAGGTAGAGGTTTCCCTCCACGTGCCGCAGGTCGAAGGCAGCGGTGCGTCCCAGGAACTTGGCCACCGGGTGGTTGATGGTCCGGAAGATCTCCAGGGCGCTGCGCAGCTCCTCGGGCGCGGGGACCTGGGGCGCGTCCAGCTGGACCTCAGCGCCGGGCTGGGTCTCCTGGAAGGAGGTGATCATGGACAAGATCGCCTTGCCGTGCTGGAGGGCAGTGGCGCGCCGCTGGGTGAAGGAACGGCCGTCGCGCAGCCGCTCCACCTCGAAGCGGATCGCCTCGTCCGGCAGGCCGCCTCGCATGAAGGAGGCGTGGACGGAGTGAGGTAGCCGGGGCCCGTCCTCGTCCTCCACCACGGTGGCCGCCGCGGCGAGCAGCCCTTGGGCCACCACCTGGCCGCCATAGACCCGCCCCGACAGCTGGGGCAGGCTGTGACCGGAGAAGACGTCCCAGGGCTCATCCGTGGTGAGGGAGCCGGCCCTTGTCACGGGCGCGTCCTTGCCGCGGGGGACCGGGCTCAGCGCCAGGACGCGGGTGACCGAGCCCAGCGGCTCCTCCGACGCCGGTGGAACCGGGTAGGGCTGCGTGGCGGACTGGGCCTGGGGCGTGGGCCGCGTACCGGCCGTCACAGGCCCAGCTCCTCCAGGATCGGCAGCTCGGCACGGACGGCCTGACGGGCCTGCTCGGCCGTTGCAGCCGCCACGGCGAGGGAGGCGATGCGTTGGCACTCAGCCAGGGTGACCGACTTCAGCACGGCGTCCACGTCCGGCAGGGCGCGGGCCGTCATGGACAGGCTCGCAACCCCCAGGCCCACCAGGACGACGGCGAGCGCCGGGTCCGCGGCTGCCTCACCACACACGCCCACGGGGCGGCCGTGGGGCTCGGCTCCCTGGCAGGCGGTGGCGATCAGGCGCAGGACGGCGGGCTGCCAGGCGGTGGACAGGTCTGCCAGCGAGGACAGCAGCCGGTCGGCAGCCATGACGTACTGGGTGAGGTCGTTGGTGCCCACCGAGGCGAAGTCGGCGTGCTCGAACATCTTGTCCGCCATGAGGGCGGCCGAGGGGACCTCGATCATCATGCCGGCCGTCTTCAGCCCGTAGGAACGGGCCTTGTCCGTGAAGGCCTTGGCCTCCTCGACGGTGGAGATCATGGGAGCCATGACCCACACCTTCGCCTCCGTCAGGGCCTCAGCCTTGGCCAGGGCCTCCAGCTGGTGGTCGAGGACCTCGGGGTCGCGTCGGGTCGTGCGGTAGGCGCGCACGCCCAGTGCCGGGTTGGCCTCGGTGGCGTCGGTGAGGAAGGGCAGGGGCTTGTCCGCGCCCGCGTCCAGGGTGCGCACCACGACCTTCTTGCCAGGGAAGGCCTCCAGCACGCTGCGGTAGGCCTCGACCTGCGCGTCAACCGTGGGCTCCTCGGGCTGGTCCAGGAAGCAGAACTCGGTGCGGAACAGACCGATGCCCATCGCACCGGCCTCGGCAGCGGCACGGGCGCCGGCGCCGTCTCCGACGTTGGCGAGCAGCTGGACCTCATGGCCGTCCTTGGTGGCGCCGTCGCCCTTGAACTCGCGCACCCGGCTGGCCAGCTCTCGGGCGTGGTCGATCTCGGCCTGGCTGGGGGAGCGTGTGATCGTGCCCTTGGTGCCGTCAACCAGGATGGTCTCGCCCTCGATCAGGGCCTGGGTCACCTGGGCGCCGGTTCCCACGATCGCGGGGATGCCCAGCGCGCGGGCGAGGATGGCGGTGTGGGAGGTGGGGCCGCCCTCGGAAGTAATGAAGGCCACGACCTTCTCGGGGTCGAGCAGCGCGGTGTCGGCCGGAGCCAGGTCCTCGGCAACCAGGACAAAGTGCTCAGCCATCTGCGGGATGCCGGGCATGGGGGAGTCGGTGAGGACCGCGACGATGCGGTCGCGCACGTCAGCGACGTCGCGCGTGCGCTCAGCCATGTAGCCGCCCAGGGACTCCAGCATGTCTGAGAGCGTGCCCGCGGCCTCCCACACGGCGCGCTCAGGCACCAGGCGACGCTCACGGATGATCGCCTGGGCGGTGGAGGTCAGCGTCGGGTCGGCGGCCATCTGTGCCGTCATCTCCAGCAGGGTGCGCCCCTCGCCCTTGGCCTGGGCGGCTGAGGCCTCCAGGTTGCCCTTGACAGTCTGGGCCGCCTCAGCGACCCGGTCACACTCGTGCTCGGTGGGACGACTGGGGTCCAGGGTCTCGATGGCAGGCTCCTCGATACCGAGCGCCATGTGGGCGACGGGCCCGGCTACCAGGCCCGGGCTTACGCCGATTCCGGTTAGTGCGGTGGGGGTGGCGTCTGGCGTAGGCATAGGGGGTGCTCCTCAGCGGTACCGGAGAGGTGGACACTCTCATTGTGCCCCGGACGGGCGGTTACATGCGCCATTCCGCCCTCGGGTGAATGGGGAGAAGGCAGATCTGAGATAAAGTGAGAACGGACACTACGCAGTGGAAGGGGAACAGGATGAGCAGCGCTCAGCAGATCGTCGAGGGACTGGGTGGACGCGAGAACATCACGGACCTGGAGCCGTGTATCACGCGGCTGCGCGTCGAGGTCGTCGACCAGGACAAGGTTGATGAGGAGGCGCTGCGCGCGACCGGCGCCTTCGGTGTGGTGCGCTCGGGCCGAGTGGTGCAGGTCGTCGTCGGCCCGACGGCGGACGAGCTTGCCGCTGAGATCGCCGCGCTCGACTGAGCCGACCGGATGCGTTGACCACGGCGTGCGATGGCTGTTGCAAGTCAGGAGGACGCCGTGACACTCGAATCATCTTGGCGCCGCGCCACCTTCAGGGTTGGCGCGGCGCTAGAGTGTGTGAAACGCTTGCAGCAAGGTGCAAGGAACCCCTCCCGACGGTGCGCCGTGGCACCGACGAACCGCTCCTCGGGCGTTCCGGCTCCTTCACCCCGCTGGTCCACCTGCGCCGTCGGCGCCTGAGCACAAGGCAGTTCCTGTCATGACTGACGCTTCCCCCGCTTCTGCCCCCGCCTCCGAGCGGCTCCGACAGCTTGCCGAGGCCCACGGGGTGACGACCCGGCACTGGGACTTTCACGGCAACCCGGCCTCGCCGTCTCGCCAGACCCTCGTGGCGGTTCTCGCCGCGCTCGGGGTAGCCGCAGCCACGGACGAGGAGATCGAGGCCTCGCTGCGTGAGGCCGAGACCGCCCCCTGGCGTCAGGTCCTGCCGGCCACGGTGGTGGCTCGGGCCGGAGCCCAGACCCCCGTGGTCGTCCACCTGCCCGACGGCGCCCCGTTACGTGTCCAGGTCCGTCTGGAGGACGGCGGGGTGCGTGAGCTCAGTCAGGCCGATGACTGGACGCCGGCCCGCGAGGTTGACGGCGTCATGACCGGCCAGGCCACCGTCTTAGTCCCTGCGGACCTGCCGCTGGGGTGGCACGAGCTCGTGGCCGAGATCGGTCAGAGCTGGGCAGGACCGGCCCGCACCGCCACCGCGGCGCTGGCGGTCACGCCGGACCGCCTGGAGCTGCCCGCGGCGCTGGGAGGCCGGGGCTGGGGCGCGATGGCTCAACTCTACTCCACGCGTTCACGCGGTTCGTGGGGCGTCGGGGACCTCGATGACCTGACGGAGATGCTCAGCTTCCTGGGCGACGAGGGTGCTGACTTCCTGCTCATCAACCCGCTGCACGCCGCCGAGCCGACCGTGCCGATGACGCCCTCGCCCTACCTGCCGGTCACGCGTCGTTTCGTCAACCCGATCTACATCCGTCCCGAGAACATCCTGGAGGTTTCCCGGCTCTCCGGGCCACGGCGCTCGCTGGTCCAGTGGGCGGCCGAGGAGGTCCATCCCGCCAACCTGTCAGCCGCTCCGATCGACCGCGACGCCGCGTGGAAGGCCAAGAGCGAGGCGCTGGAGGTGATCTTCGCCGCCGGCCGCTCACGCGCGCGCCAGCGGGACTTCGAGCGCTTCCGCGCCGAGCAGGGGCAGGGGCTGGAGCGCTTTGCCCTGTGGAGCGCGCTGACGGAGAAGTACGGGCCGATGCGGCAGTGGCCCGAGCACCTGCGTGAGGCTGACTCCGCCTTCGTGGCCAACGAGGCGCGCACGCTGACCGAGCGCATCGACTTCTTCGCCTGGCTGCAGTGGATCGTGGACGAGCAGCTGTGCCGGGCCCAGGCGCAGGCCAAGGCCTCGGGGATGGCGCTGGGCGTCATGGAGGACCTGGCCGTGGGAGTCCACCCGCGCGGCGCGGACGTGTGGACCACGCCTCAGGCCTTTGCCTCTGGTATGGCTGTGGGGGCGCCCCCGGACATGTACAACCAGCTGGGGCAGAACTGGTCCCAGCCGCCATGGAGCCCGGTCTACCTGGCCGAGCACGCCTACCAGCCGTTGCGGGACATGGCCCGCACGGTGCTGCGCCACGCCGGTGCGCTGCGCGTGGACCACATCATCGGTCTGTTCCGCCTGTGGTGGATCCCTGAGGGGATGGGCGCTGACCAAGGCGCCTACGTGCGCTACGACCACGAGGCCATGGTCGGGATCGTCATGCTGGAGGCATACCGCGCGGGTGCCGTCATCATTGGCGAGGACCTGGGAACGGTGGAGCCGTGGGTGCGTGACTATCTGGCCAGCCGCGGGATCCTGGGCACGGCTGTGCTCTGGTTTGAGAACCAGGACGACGGCTGGCCCAAGCAGCCCGAGGCCTACCGGCACCTGTCTCTGGCGACCGTGACGACTCACGACCTGCCTCCCACGGCCGGCTACCTGGCTGACGAGCACGTGGCCCTGCGTGAGAGCCTTGGCCTGCTGACGGAGCCGGTGGACCAGGTCCGCGCTCAGGCACGCCTGGAGCGCGAGCGCATGCTCGCCCGCCTGCGGGAGCACGGCCTGCTGGGGGAGCAGCCCTCCGAGCGCGAGATCGTCGAGGCCCTGCACCGCTACGTCGCGCGCACGCCGGCGGCGCTCATCGCGGTGGCGCTGGTGGACGGGGTCGGGGACCGACGCGCCCAGAACCAGCCCGGGACGGACCAGGAGTACCCCAACTGGAAGCAGCCCTTGTGCGACGGCTCAGGCGACGTCGTGCTCGTGGACGACCTTCCTGCCAATGCGCGCCTGGCCAGTCTCTTGGCGACGGTCCGCCAGAGCCTGGGGCGCTGAACCTGGGCACTGATCCTGCGGCTGCCTGCGCCCGCCTGGGCGCAGGCAGGTCGACGCGAGGAGGCCCTCAGCCAGAAACGGTCTGGCTGAGGGCCTCCTGGCGCGAGTAGCTCGGGATCAGGCCCAGCTGAAGGCCTCGTCCCCGGCAGCGAGCTGCGTGCCGGCCTCTGTGAGCCTCAGCGCGCTGTCCTGAGCCTCCAGGGCGATGACGGGAACGATGGGGTTGAGGCCCTTGGCCTCGACCTCGGCGGGGTTCCAGGTCACCATCGGTGCTCCGGCCTCCACCTGGTCACCCTCGGTGGCGTGGAGGATGAATCCCTCGCCAGCCAGGCTCACGGTGTCCAGCCCGAGGTGGGTGAGCACTCCGCGTCCCGCAGAGTTGACGACGATAAAGGCGTGCGGGTGGACCTTGGCGACGGTGCCGCTGATGGGGGCGACCGCCGTGACCTCACCCTCGCGGGCGGGGTCGATGGCCAGTCCCGGGCCGACGAACTGCCCGGCGAAGACCGGGTCCGGCACGTCCTGGACCGCGACGACCTTCCCGGCCAGGGGAGCCAGGACGGACAGGCTCATCGCAGGTCCTCGATGTCCTCGGCGATGGTGTCAGCGTTGGGGCCGACGATGACCTGGACGGTGTCGCCCATGGTGACCACGCCGTGGGCGCCGGCCTCCTTGAGAGCGGCCTCGTCGATGACCGAGCCGTCCTCCAGCTCGCAGCGCAGACGGGTGATACAGGGCTCGATCTCGACGATGTTGTCGAATCCGCCGAGAGCGTCAACGATCTTCTGGGCCTGAGACATGGGGTCCTCCTGAGGTTGGTGCCACTAAGGGCAGATGCGGTGGACGGACAGGTTGGGCGCGGGCGCCGTCGCCCGGTACCGGACGAGTGGTCCATACCAGTTGTCATGGTACCGGCTGCCACGCGGTTGTCCAGTCCTGACTGTGACCAGCGCGGGCCGTGGCTTAGCGGGGCCGTGGGGCGATTGCAGCGCCCTCGGGCCGGCGACGCCGCGGGCCGGGGGCAGCCACCGGCACCCACAGGGTGTAACGGTCTGCCCGGTACAGGGACCGGGAGTAGTCCACCGCCAGGTGCTCGTGGAAGGTCCGGCGGGTGATGTCCAGGGCGGGGGAGCGCTCAGGCACGCCCAGCAGGGCCGCCTCCTCTGAGGTGATGGTGTGGCCCTCGATCACGTCCTCACCCCACTGGGGCGGTGTGCCGGCGCGGGTCAGCTCGTTGTAGACCGAGAAGGTCAGGGGCCCGGAGAGGAGGTCGGGGAGGATCGAGGCGGGGATCCAGTTCTCCTCGATCGCCATCGGGGCCGCGTCCGCCGTCAGCAGCCGGCGCAGGTGGTGGACCATCGCGCCAGGCTCCAGCTCCAGGGCCTTGGCGACCGATGCGGGGGCGGGCACCGTCTCCGCCGTGAGGAAGACGGCGCCTGGCTCCATCCCCCGGCGCTGCATCTCCTCACGAAAGGAGGTCAGGCGCAGCTGCAGGTCCATCTTGGGCGGGGCGACGAAGGTGCCCTTGCCCTGGTGGCGCTCCAGGACGCCGTCGGCCACGAGGGCGTCAACGGCCTGCCGTACGGTCATGCGGGAGACCGTGAAGGTCTCGCACAGCTCGCGCTCGGAGGGGATCGCGTCTCCGGGGCGCAGGCCGTCGGCGATGAGGGCGAGAAGGTGGTCGCGCACGACGACGTGCTTGGCTCGCGTCTTTGCGGAGCCGGGGGGCGTGAGGGGCAGCATAGGTGACTCGTGACGTGGAGGGACAGGGTGGACAAGACCATTGTGCCCCGATTCATGCCGCGCAGGTAAACCTCTGGAGCGGTAATTTTCCGAGTCCTTGGCGTGACGCGGAAAAACGCGGTACTTGACATGGGTGAGGTGGCGGGCTTTGCTGGTGCCACTGGTCCAGACCTGTGCGTCGCAGCCCAGCCGGACCATGGCTGCCCACCTGGGCAGCACCCACGCGGCACCGCTGCCGCTTCCCTCCCGAACACTGGAGAACAACGTGTCTGACAAGAAGAAGTCGGGCGGCGCCTTTGCCGTCGCCCAGCGGCTCGGGCGCTCTCTTATGCTCCCGATCGCGACGCTGCCTGCCGCAGGCCTCCTCCTGCGCCTGGGACAGGCCGACATGCTGGGAGCCGATGGGCTCGCCAAGCACCTGAGCTGGATGCAGCCGGTGGCGGACGTGCTGGCAGCGGCCGGTAACGCGGTCTTCAACAACCTCGCGCTCATCTTCGCCGTCGGCGTCGCCGTGGGCTTCGCCAAGAAGTCTGATGGCTCGACCGGTGTGGCCGGACTGTTCGGTTACCTGGTCTTCCAGGGCGTGCTGTGGGTGCTGGCCCCGCTGATCCTGGGCAAGCCGGCCGCTCCGACGGCCGACCAGCTGGACTGCCTGCACAACTTCGATCCGGCCGTTGACTCGATCGGCCAGGTGGGCCCCTGGAACCAGGGCGTGAGCGTGTGCGGTCTGGCCACCCAGCAGCCGATCAACTACGGCGTCCTCGGCGGTATCGTCATGGGTATCACCGCCGCCCTGCTGTGGCAGAAGTACTACCGCATCAAGCTGCCTGACTGGCTGGCCTTCTTCGGCGGGCGCCGCTTCGTTCCGATCGTCACCTCGGTGGCTGCCGTGGTCATCGCCCTGGTCATGGGCCTGATCTATCCCGCCTTCAACTGGCTCATCAACGAGCAGCTTGGTGGCTGGCTCATGACGGCCGGCACCGAGGGCGGCATCGGCGCCATGCTGGCGGCCTTCGTCTTCGGCACGGCCAACCGCCTGCTCATCCCCTTCGGCCTGCACCACCTGCTCAACTCCATTCCGTGGTTCCAGCTGGGTCAGTGCGAGACGGCTGACGGCGGAGTCGCTCACGGTGACCTCACCTGCTTCTTCTCCGGTGTCAACGGCTCCAACGCCTGGACCGGCTCCTTCATGACCGGCTTCTTCCCGATCATGATGTTCGCCCTGCCGGCCGCCGCCCTGGCCATCTGGCACACCGCCAAGCCGGCCAAGCGCAAGGCCACCGGTGCCCTCATGGTCTCGGTCGCCCTGACTGCCTTCATCACGGGTATCACCGAGCCCTTGGAGTACGCCTTCGCCTACGTGGCGTTCCCGATCTACGCGGTCCACGCCGTGCTCACGGGTACCTCGTTGGCCCTGGTCAACGCCCTGGGCATCAAGGACGGCTTCTCCTTCTCCGCCGGTGCGATCGACTACGTGCTGAACTTTGGCAAGTCGGCTGAGCTGTCCGGCGGCGCCGTGGGTGGCCCGCTCCTGCTGGTGGTCATCGGCCTGGTCTACGCCGTCATCTACTACTTCCTCTTCCGGTTCCTCATCACGAAGTTCGACTTCAAGACCCCGGGCCGCGAGGACGACGACGTCGACTCCTTCAAGGCTGCCCAGGCGGCTGCGGCTGAGTCGACCGGCAAGAACGCCGAGGCTGCGCGCAAGCGCTGAGCCACCGCCGCTCTCCTGCACGACGACGGCGCCGCTCGCCTTCCCCACGGAAGGCGGGCGGCGCCGTCGTTCATACACGCCTCAGGCTGGGCCTCCTGGCGTCTCAACCGTGGTTTCCTGTGCTGGACCGTCGGCTACGAGGCGCCGAGGGGCCGGTGGTGCACAGGAAACGACGATTGAGATGGTGCGCGGTGCGTATCAGCCCTGCAGCTCGCGAGCCTGGACCGCCACCACGCGGCGGGTGTCGTCCAGGTTCTCGCTCACGATGCGACGGAAGGCGTCCGGGGCGTCAGCGTGGGAGGCCAGCCACGCCTCCAGCGCCCCCACCGGGTCCACGCCCTCGAGCCCCACGGTGGCCACCGACCACAGCCGCGACAGGAGGTTCTCAGCCATGTGGAAGGTCCGCGAGGCCCAGATGGCGTCCGCCTCGCGCACGTACTCGCTCACGAAGGGCACGAGCAGCTCAGGGTGACGCTCGACGGCGGCAAAGCCCAGCAGGGTCTTGACCTGGGTCTCGTTGGGCATGGCGGAGCTCTCCACGAGCTCGCGCCAGGTCGCGGCCTTGGCCTCGGGCGTGGGCAGGGCCGCGCGGGCCTGGGCGGCGCGCTCACGGCCCGTGGTCGTACGGTCACGCTGCTCCTCGGCAGCGATCTCGGCCTCGCCGGCCTGGCCCGCCGCGACGAGGCCGATGAGCAGCTCCCAGCGCAGGTCCTGGTCCACCGTCAGGCCCTCAAGGACCTCGGAGCCGTCCAGCCACGCGGCCACCGTCGCGGTCTGCTCAGGCGTGACGGCGTGGGCGGCCACGGCGCGCACCAGCTGCAGCTGCTTGTCGCCGTCCGGCTCGGCAGCACGCGCCAGCCCCAGCAGCGACTGCGCGGCGCCGGAGGCCGCGGCCTTGCGGGAGGCTGGCGGCAGGTAGAAGGACAGACAGGTCGTGATCCGCGCGAGCAGGCCCTGGACCACCGAGGAGTGGGTCTCGACCTCAAGCGCCTTCAGCGCCGCGGCAAGGTAGCGCGAGGCCGGCATCTCGGCGTCGCGCACCATGTCCCAGGCCGAGGCGAGCACGATCGAGCGGGGCAGGGAGTCGGTGAAGGACGCAATACCAGCCAGGCCGGCCTCCAGGGAGGCCTCGTCCAGGCGCACCTTGGCGTAGGTGAGGTCGTCGTCGTTGAGGACGAGCACGTCGGCACGAGTGGTACCAACCAGCTCGGAGACCTCGGTGCGAGCCCCCTCCACGTCCAGCTCCACGCGCCCGGTGCGAGCAAGCGCCCCGTCGGCCAGGCTGTAGCTGCCGATCGCCACCCGGTGCGGGCGCAGGCTCGCCGGAGAACCCTGCGGGATCTCCTGGAGGACGGCGGCGGAGGTGATGACGCCGTCGGCATCGGTGTCCAGCTCCATGCGCAGGGTGGTGACCCCGGCCTCCTGCAGCCAGACCTTGGTCCAGGCCCCCAGGTCACGCCCGGAGGTCTTCTCCAGCTCGGCCAGCAGGTCAGCCAGCGTGGCGTTGGAGTAGGCGTGGGCGGCCAGGTAGGAGGCGATGCCCTTGAAGAAGGCCTCGCGGCCCACGTAGGCCACCAGCGCCGTGAGCACCGAGGCGCCCTTGGCGTAGGTGATGCCGTCGAAGTTGACCTCGACGTCGTGCAGGTCCTTGATCTCAGCGGCGATGGGGTGGGTGGAGGAGAGCTGGTCCTGGTTGTAGGCCCAGGTCTTCTCCAGCGCCTGGAAGGTGGTCCAGGCATCGGTGAAGCGCGTGGTCTCCGCGGTGGCCAGGGTGGAGGTGTACTCGGCGAAGGACTCATTGAGCCACAGGTCGTTCCACCACTTCATCGTCACCATGTCCCCGAACCACATGTGGGCCAGCTCGTGGAGGATGGTGACGGCGCGGCGCTCGACGCGGGCCTCGACGGGCCGTGAGCGGAAGATGTAGTCGTCGCGGTGGGTCACGCAACCAGCGTTTTCCATCGCTCCTGCGTTGAACTCAGGTACGAAAACCTGGTCGTACTTGGTGAAGGCGTAGGGGGTGCCGAACAGCTCCTCGTAGAAGGCGAAGCCGCCCTTGGTGATGTCCAGGATCTCCTCGGCGTCCATGTACTGCGCCAGCGAGGCGCGGCAGTAGGTGCCCAGCGGGATCTCGCGGCCGTCAACGCTGGTGTAGGAGCCGGTCACTCCCTCATACGGGCCGGCCACGATCGCGGTGATGTAGGAGCTGATGCGCTCGGTGGGGGAGAAGGCGAAGACCTGCGTGCCCTCGTGGGCGCCCGAGGTGGGTGCGGGCGTGGGGGAGTTGGAGAAGACCGTCCAGCCGGCCGGGGCCGTGACGGTGAAGGTGAAGGAGGCCTTGAGGTCAGGCTGCTCGAAGACGGTGAAGACCCGGCGCGAGTCCGGCACCTCGAACTGGGAGTAGAGGTAGGTCTCGCCGTCAGCGGGGTCGGTGAAGCGGTGAAGGCCCTCGCCGGTGTGCATGTAAGCGCAGTCAGCGACGACCGTCAGCTCGTTGTCAGCCTTGAGGTCACCCAGGACGATGCGCGAGTCCACGTAGACCTCGGCCGGGTCCAGGTCCTTGCCGTTGAGCACGATCGAGTGGACGGTGGGGGCGATGAGGTCGATGAAGGTGGTGGCCCCGGGCGTCGCGCTGAAGCGCACGGTGGTGGCCGAGTGGAAGGTCTCCTCACCGCGGGTCAGGTCCAGGGCGATGTCGTAGCTGGCGACTGAGAGGAGCTCGGCGCGCTTGGCCGCCTCCTCGCGGGTCAGGTTCTGACCGGGCATGGGGTCTCCTTCGTCTGGGTCTGCTGGTGGTGCGCGTCTTGTGACCGGCGCGCCCCGCCGCAGGAGTAGCCCGACGGCGGAGCGGCACCGCCGGCCATCCTCTCACCGCCCGGTGCGTGACCCAAGCCGCACCGTGCCCCGGCCTCGGCTAGCCTCGGTGGCAGCGACCCGCGAGAGGAGCAGGTATGAGGATCGTGGCAGCGCCGGACTCCTTCAAGGAGTCCATGACCGCGCGCCAGGCGGCCCTGGCGATGGAGCGGGGAGCGCACGCGGTGCTGCCCGAGGCTGAGGTCGCCAGCGTCCCGATGTCCGACGGCGGAGAGGGCTTCGTTGAGGCTGTCGCCTCAGCCTGGGGCGCCCGGCTGGTCGAGGTGGACACGGTCGATGCCCTGGGGCGCCCGATACGGGTGCGCTACGGCCTCGATGCCGGCCGCGCGGTGATGGACGTGGCCAGCTGTGCCGGGCTGCAGCTCGTGGCGCCGGCGGATCGTGACGTCATGGCCTCCACGACGGCGGGGCTGGGGCTCGTCATCCGTCACGCGCTGTCCCGCGGCGCGCGCCACCTGCTGCTGGGGATCGGTGGCTCGGCCACCAATGACTGCGGCATGGGCATGCTCGCGGCGCTGGGAGCCCGGCTGGAGGACTCCGGCGGACGTGAGGTGGCTCCCGCCTGCCCCTCGCAGCTGGCACGCGTGGTGAGGATCGACGTATCTGGGCTGGACCCGGCGCTCGCGGACACCGATCTGGAAGTGGCCTGCGACGTGACCAACCCGCTCACCGGTCCGCACGGAGCCACGGCTGTCTTTGGGCCGCAGAAGGGGGTGCGTGCTGATCAGGTGGGGCAGTTGGACGCCCTGCTGGGACACCTGGCGCAGGTCAGTGGGCACCAGGCCGTGGCTCAGGAGGCCGGGGCCGGCGCAGCGGGTGGCCTGGGTTTCGCGCTGCGGGCCTTTCTGGGGGTGCGCCTTGTGCCGGGCACGGAGCTGGTGGCTCGCGCCGTCGGCCTGGAGGAGGCTGTCAAGGGCGCTGACCTCGTGCTCACGGGTGAGGGCTCGGTGGACGCCCAGACGGCCGCAGGTAAGACCCCGGCCGGCGTGGCGGTGCTGGCTCGCCGAGCCGGCGTGCCGTGCGTGGTCTTTGCCGGCAGGATCGGCCCGGGGGCGAGCGCGCTGGAGGAGCTGGGCGCGCGAGTGGTGCCGATCGTGGACGAGGAGGTCGCGGTCGAGCAGGCGCTGCGAGAGGGGCCGCGCAACCTCGCGCGGGCGGTGGCGCGGTACCTGGAAGGCACTGCGCAGAGTTGACGGCGAAGGGCGGCCCGAGTGGCGCCGTCGCGCTCCTCAGGCCGCCCTCGTCCCGTTCTCAGTCCTGGGCGCTGTAGCTCACCAGATGCTGACTCGCTCCTTGGGGTCAAGCCACAGGCCATCACCCTCGACCACGCCGAAGGCCTCGTAGAAGGCCTCGACGTTGCGCACGATCCCGTTGCAGCGGAACTCCGCCGGGGAGTGCGGGTCGATCGTCAGGAGCAGCTCGGCCTGCTCATCGCGGTTCTTGCCTCGCCAGATCCGGGCCCAGGAGTAGAAGAAACGCTCCAGCGCGCTGAGCCCGTCGATGACCGGTGCCTCGCCCACCGAGCTGACGCCCTCGCGTGCCAGCGCCAGGCGGTAGGCCTTGAGCGCGATACCCAGCCCACCCAGGTCACCGATGTTCTCCCCGATGGTCAGCGCGCCGTTGACGTGCGGCACCTCGGCCACCGGCGTGCCCTCACGCTCGGCCCGGGCCACGAGCGAGGCGGGCTGGAAGGCGTCGTACTGGGCGATGAGTGCCTTGGTGCGCTCAGCGAAGGCCTCACGGTCCTCGTCGGTCCACCAGTCCACCACCTTTCCGGTGCCGTCGAAGGTCGAGCCCTGGTCATCGAAGCCGTGCCCGATCTCGTGCCCGATCACCGCGCCGATGCCGGCGTAGTTCACGGCGGCGTCGGCCTGCGGGTCGAAGAAGGGAGGCTGGAGGATGGCGGCGGGGAAGACGATCTCGTTCATCGTCGGGTTGTAGTAGGCGTTGACCGTCTGCGGGGTCATGTGCCACTCGTCGCGGTCCACCGGGCCAGCGAGCTTGCGCAGCGCTCGGGCCAGGTCGAAGTCCTCCACGCTGCGCACGCTGGCCAGCAGGTCCCCGGGCGTGATGACGACGGCGGAGTAGTCGCGCCAGGTGGTCGGGTAACCGATCTTCGGGGTGAACTGGGCCAGCTTGTCCAGCGCGCGCTCGCGCGTGGCCGGCCCCATCCACTCCAGCGAGGAGATGGACTGGCGGTAGGCCTCGATAAGGTCGGCGACCAGCGTCTCCATGGCCTCCTTGTGCGAGGGCGGGAAGTGCCGCTCAACGTAGATCTCGCCCAGCGCCTCGCCCAGGCACGCCTCGACCAGGCCGACGCCCCGCTTCCAGCGGGGGCGCAGCTCGTCCACACCCTGCAGGCGCTGGGAGTAGAAGGAGAAGTTCTCGTTGACGAAGGAGGAGGACAGCAGCGTCGCGCGGCCGTGAACCACGTGCCAGGCCGCCCACAGCCTCAGGTCCTCCAGGTCGGTCGCGCGCCACACGCTGGCGGCGTGGGCGAGGTAGTCAGGCTGCTCGACGATGGCGTGTGCAAGGAAGTCGCCCATCTGCGCGCCCGCGGCACGGGCTGCTGCCTCGATGCCCTCGCGCCAGGCCTGCCAGGGGAAGCCTGCTCCAGCCTGGACGATCTCCTGCCAGGAGCGTGGGTTGTTCATCTTCTCGATGTCGCGGCAGGCCACGCGGTCCCAGTGCCCCTTGGCCAGCGCGGTCTCCACGGCCATGACGCGCGCTACAGCGCGTGCGGCGGCTGCCTCGTCCTCGGCGATCCCGGCCAGGCGCAGCATCGTGGCGATGTGTGCCACGTAGGCCTGGCGGACCTCGGCCTGGGCCTCCTCGCGGTAGTAGGACTCGTCAGGCAGGCCGATACCGGCCTGGCCCACCCAGGTGGTGTAGCGCTCGGGGGCGTTGAGGTCGTTCTCCACGTCCACGCCGACCACGCCGCTAAACCCGGTGGGGATCAAGGAACCGAGCAACCGCGCCAGCTCCTCCTTGGTGGTGGCGGCCAGGACCGGGGCAAGCTCTGCCTCCAAGGGCTGGGCGCCGAGGGACTCGATGTGCTCGGCATCCATGAAGGTGGCGTACAGGCCGGCGATCTTGCCTGCTGGCGTGGTTAGATCGGGCTGGGAGGCGGCCAGCTCCTCCAGGATCGCGTGGCAGGCCTCTTCGGAGGCGTCACGCAGGTCGTAGAAGGAACCGGCGCTCGGGCGGTCTGCAGGGATCGGGGCGGTGGCCAGCCAAGTGCCGTTGACGTGGCGGAAGAGGTCGTCCTGGACGCGGACGGAGGTGTCAGCGGCGGCGGTGTCCAGCACGCCGGCCAGGATCGGGGAGGCGTCGGTCGGTGTGGTCTCAGTCATGGTGACAACCTAGTGGTCGCCGCGTCCCGTGCTCGATCGTGCTCACGGTCGGCGGTGACTGTTCGCGTGAGGCACAATTGCGCCCATGCGTATTCACATTGGAACGGACCATGCTGGATTTGAGCTCAAGGGTGTGCTCGTCAGCCACCTCACTGAGCAGGGTCACGAGGTTGTGGACCACGGCTGCTACGTCTACGACCGCCTCGATGACTACCCTGAGTTCTGCTTTGCCGCAGCCGAGGCCGTCGTCGCTGACCCCGGCTCGCTCGGCATCGTGCTGGGCGGATCGGGCAACGGTGAGCAGATCGCCGCCAACAAGGTCGACGGCGTGCGCGCGGCACTGGTCTGGAACGTCGAGACCGCCAGGCTCGCCCGCCAGCACAACAACGCCAACGTGGCGGGCCTGGGCGCGCGTCAGCACTCCACCGAGGAAGCCATCGAGATCCTCGACGCCTTCGTGGCCGAGCCCTTCTCTGGCGAGGAGCGTCACCAGGGCCGCATTGACCAGGTCCTGGACTACGAGCGCGCCCACCACAGCGCCTGAGCCAGGCCGGGTACCGTCTGGCCCATGCCTGAAGGTCATACGATCCACCGGCTCGCCGCCGCCCTCAGCGAGCTCTTTGGCGGCCAGCGCCTGCACGTGTCCTCCCCACAGGGGCGTTTTGCTGCCGGCGCCGCGCGCCTGGACGGCCAGGTACTGGTGGGGGCCGAGGCCCACGGCAAGCACCTCTTCGTTGCCTTCGCTCCGCAGGCTGATATTCCCTTCGAGCTGCCCGGCGCGGGCAGCGTTCGTGCTGGATCGGGTCAGGCGCGCCCTCGCAGGCTGACTGAGAGCGCTGACTGCCCGCCAGCCGACGGGCCGGCGCCGGTGACATGGCTGCGGATTCACCTGGGCCTGTACGGCTCGTGGACCTTCGACGGCGACTCCACCTTCACCGCGCCCCACGCCATCGGGGCACCCCGCCGGCGGGTGGGGGAGCGTGGTGAGCACGCGCTGGCCCACGGCGGCGGCTCGGCCCTGTCAGGTCTGTCTGGCGGGCAGGACGACGCCGCAGGCCTCCCTGCGGAGCCTTCGCCCGGCCAGTGGCAGGCGCCCGAGCCCCGAGGTGCGGTGCGAGTACGCCTGGAAGGTGATCACGGCGTCGCCGACCTGACCGGACCGGCGGCATGCGAGATCCTCGATACCTGCGAGGTGGCGCAGGTCCGCCGTCGCCTTGGCCCTGATCCGCTGAGGCCCGACGGCGACCCGCAGGTCTTCGTGGACGCCGTGCGCCGTCGTCGTAAGGCGGTCGGCGAGCTGCTCATGGACCAGTCGGTCATCTCCGGAGTCGGCAACATCTACCGTGCCGAGTCCCTGCTGCGCAGGGGCGTGAGCCCCTTCGTGCCCGGCAACCGGGTGAGCGAGAAACGTCTGCACGGGCTGTGGGAGGACCTGGTCCCGCTCATGGAGTACGGCGTGGCCACAGGCTTCATCACCACCGTGGAGCCCGAGGACGTGCCCGAGCCGGTGCCGGCCGGGGACGAGGAAGCGGCCCGCTGGTACGTCTACCACCGCACGGGCCGGCCCTGTCTACGTTGTGGCACGCCCGTGAGCGAGAGGGAGGTCGCCGGACGGCGCCTGTTCTGGTGCCCCCGCTGCCAGGCTCGCTGAGCTGCCGGGCTCGCTGAGCTGCCGGGTCTGCTGAGCCGGGAGGGTCTGGCTGCTGCCTGGGCGGCGAGTGGGTAGCGTGAGGCCTATGAGCACCACCTCGCGCCTGATCACCGGCCCCTGGACCACCTCCGTCGCGGGACTGTTCTGCCGCGACCTGCACCTACGGGTGCCGCTGGATCGCTCTGGAGCCGGGGACACCCTGCCTGATGGCAGCCGCGAGATCACCGTCTACGCCCGTGAGGTCGCCCGGCGCTCGGCCCTGGAGGCAGCCCCGAGTGAGCTGCCGGCGCTCGTCTTCCTCCAGGGAGGACCGGGCTGCGAGTCACCGCGCCCGGGCGGCGACGGCGGGGCGGGCTGGCTGAGCGCGGTGCTCGAGCACTACCGCGTCATCCTGCTTGACCAGCGAGGCACAGGTGCCTCCACGCCGATCGACCGGCCCGATGCCGGGGGAGATGCCCGAGGCACAGCACGCCTGCTCACTCATTTCCGCGCTGACGAGATCGTCGAGGACTGCGAAGACCTGCGCCGGGCGATGGGGATCGAGCGGTGGAGCCTGCTGGGCCAGTCCTTCGGGGGCTTCTGCACGATCCGCTACGCCAGTGCTCATCCCGACAGCCTGGAGACCATCTACCTCACAGGAGGCCTGCCCGCCGTCGGGCGCTCGATCGACGAGGTCTACGCCCTCACCTACGAGGCGATGCGGGCCAAGTCCGAGGAGCACTACGCGCGCTACCCCGGTGACCGTCAGGCGATGGCGCGCCTGGCCGAGCTGGCGGGGCGCGGCGAGCTGACGACGTCGAGCGGGGAGGTGGTGGGACCGGAGCGGCTGCGGTCGCTGGGCTCGCTGCTGGGGGCCAGCGGCGGTACGGACACGCTGCACTACCTGCTGGAGCGGGACCCGGAGAGCTGGGCCTTACGCTACGGCCTCGGCCAGCTGCTGGCTTTCGGCGGGCGCTTTCCGCTCTACGCCGTCATCCACGAGTCCTGCTGGGCCGATGGCGGCGTGACCGGCTGGGCCGCGGCGCGTGTGCGTCCGGCGGTCTTCGATGACGATCCGACGCTGCTGACCGGTGAGCACGTGCGCCCGGAGTTCTTCACCGAGGACGCCACGTTGCGGCCCTGGCGTGAGGTCGCTGAGCTCGTGGCGCACCAGGAGTGGCCGGCGCTCTACGACCCGGCGAGCCTGGCCAGCGGAGGCGTGCGCGGGGCGGCGGCGGTGTATGCCAGGGACGTGTACGTGCCGATGCAGACCTCGCTCGCCACGGCGGCGCTGGTGCCCGGCCTGCGCACCTGGGTGACCAGCGAGTACGAGCACAACGGCTCGCGCGCCAGCGGGGGAGAGGTCTTCCGTCGCCTGCGGGACCTGGCCGGCGGCGTCGTCGTGCGCTGAGCGCCCCTGGGGGCGAGGGAGTCTCAGATATAGATCGTGGGGTCGAGCATGAGCTCGGGATCGGTGCGTGGGTCGCGCACGCGCGCGGGCACGCCCACGCCCACGTGCTCAGCCGGCAGGTTCTTCACCAGCACCGCGTTCGCCCCGATCTTGGCGCCGTCCTCGACCGTGACAGGGCCGAGCACCTTCGCGCCGGCCCCGATCTGGACGTTGTTGCCGATCGTGGGGTGCCGCTTGCCGGGGTTGGTGGAGACACCGCCCAGGGTGACGCCGTGGTACATGAGGACGTCGTCACCCACCTCGGCGGTCTCCCCGATGACCACACCCATGCCGTGGTCAATGAAGAACCTCTGGCCGATCGTGGCGCCGGGGTGGATCTCGATACCGGTGAGGTTGCGGGCCGTCTGGGAGATCGCCCGCGCAGCGAAGGTATGCCCGGATCCCCACAGGTGATGGGCCAGGCGATAGGCCCATACCGCGTGTACGCCTGGGTAGAGCAGGGCGACCTCCAGGTTGGAACGGGCTGCCGGGTCCTGACGCCGTGCGGCGGCCAGGTCCTCCTTGGCCGTGCGGAGGAGAGAACGGTGGGTGGATCGCATGGGTAGTCCTGGTCGTGGAAGAAGCTGGTCACTAGACGAACGCCGACGGCGGCTCCCCTGTTCCCAGGGGAGCCGCCGTCGTATGACGGGACAGCTCGGGAGTGCTCACCCCGCAGCGGGACCGCGCCTTGGCCGGCAGGTCTTAGCTGAGGTAGTCGGCGTACAGCGGGGTGGACAGGTAGCGCTCGCCGGTATCAGGAAGCACCGTCACGATGGTCTTGCCCTCCAGCTCCGGGCGCTGGGAGAGCAGGTCCGCGGCGGCCAGGGCGGCACCGGAGGAGATGCCGACCAGCAGGCCCTCCTCCTTGGCGGCGCGGCGGGCGTAGGTCAGCGCGTCCTCGGAGGAGATGTGCAGCAGCTCGTCCCAGATGCCCTGGTCGAGGACCTCCGGGACCATGTTCGGGCCCAGGCCCTGGATCTTGTGCGGGGCAGCGTGGCCCTCGCTCAGCAGCGGGGACTCGGCAGGCTCGACGCCGTAGATCTTGACGCCGGGAACCCTCTGGCGCAGCACGGTGCCCACGCCGGTCAGCGTGCCGCCGGTGCCGATTCCGGCGACGAAGGCGTCCACCGTGCCGGCCTGCTCCAGGATCTCCAGGGCCGTGGTCTCGCGGTGGACCTTGGGGTTGGCCGGGTTGGTGAACTGGGAGGCGAGGATCGAGTTCTCGGTGGCTGCCTGGATCTCCTGGGCCTTCTTGACCGCTCCGGCGACCCCTCCCTCGGAGGTGAGCACCAGCTCGGCGCCGAAGGCGCGCATGATGGCGCGGCGCTCCTTGCTCATGGTCTCAGGCATGGTGATGACCACGCGGTAGCCGAGGGCAGCGCCCACCATCGCCAGTCCCACGCCCGTGTTGCCACTGGTGGCCTCGACGATCGTGCCACCGGGCTTGAGCGCCCCGGCGGCCTCGGCCGCGCGCACGATCGACAGGGCGATGCGGTCCTTGACCGAGCTGGCGGGCTCGAAGGCCTCGACCTTGGCCAGGACGGTGGCGGGGCCGGAGATGACGCGGTTGATCTTGACCAGCGGGGTGTTGCCGACGGCCTCGGTGATGTTGGACAGGTAAGCCATGATGCTTCTTCCTTGTGATGTCCCGGGTACTCATGTCCCGGCAGATGGGTCAGTCAGAGGTGCGAGTGTGGGGCAGGGGTGCTGCTGATGCAGGGGTGGGCTGATGCCCTGAGCGCCGGGCAAGTACGCGTCATCGCGCGCACTCAAGCTCGTGGCCTGGCGCCCTACCGACACTGGCAGCAGGAGAGGGACATCGCACACATGACGCCGTTGGCCACCATGGGGGTCCTCCTCTCCTGAGGCGTGGCTCGGTGCTGTGCCAAGCCTGACTGGTTGAGGTGACAATAACCCTCGCGGTAGGAGGGACGTCAAGGCGTCCGCATAGTGACCTACGCCGGTCGCGGGGTGCTAGCGCTCAGACGGGCAGCTCGACGACGGCGCTTCCGGCCGGCTCGGGAACCGCCTCGCCCTGGGTAAGGGAGGCGAGCAGCTCAGCCAGGGGTGCAGGGTCGGGTGAGTCGGTGGCCAGCAGGACGACGGCGTGGGTCGGCCCCCAGATCGTCTCCTTGACGCTGAGGTCTGGATGGGCACGCAGGTCCGCCTCCAGGCGGCCGGCGTCGGTGACGGGCACGCGTACGTCCCACAGGTAACGGGTGGCGAGGCGGACCTGGGACGCCGCTGCCAGACCCTGGGCAGCGGCGTCGGAGTAGGCGCGGACCAGCCCTCCGGTTCCCAGCAGCGTGCCCCCGAAGTAGCGGGTGACCACGACGGTGGTGTTCGTCAGTCCCGTTCCCCGCAGGACCTCCAGCATCGGCTGACCGGCGGTGCCGGAGGGCTCGCCGTCGTCCGACGAGCGCTCGATGGGCAGGGCGCCGGGGACCGAGACGATGAAGGCCGAGCAGTGGTGCCGGGCCGTGGGGTGGGCTGCGCGTACCGAGGCGATGAAGGCCCGGGCCTCCTCCTCAGAGTCGGTGCGGGCTGCGCGAGCCAGGAAGTGGGAGCGCTTGACCTCCAGATCAGTCTCCGGGTGAGGCTGGCGGGCCAGTGTCAGCATGGCAGGGGGAGTGGAGGCGGCGCTGGAGGGAGATGCGGAGGGCATGACAGGATCCTCCCAGACGCCGCGTGTGGCTCAGATGCCAGGCGGCTGACGGCGCAAGGGACTGATCTCACATGCCGAAGCGGGGTAGCGGGGTGGAAGCCGCTCCATGGAAGTCGTTATGGTGTCCCTCGGTCCAGTTTTCGATGGATCGTGCGATCCCCAGACTTTGGAAGGAGCGGGCTCATGGCAGTGCCGAAGCGGAAGATGTCCCGCAGCAACACCCGCAACCGCCGCTCGCAGTGGAAGGCTGAGCTCACCGAGCTCAACACCATCCGCGTCGCGGGCCGCGAGATCACCGTGCCCCGCCGCCTGGCGAAGGCCTACAAGACCGGTCTCCTGGAGCACTGAGTCTTGACTGACTCAGCCGCCTAGCGGCTTGAGTCTCGGGGCTGGAACCAGCCCTGCACGCGAGTGTAGTTCAATGGTAGAACGGCAGCCTTCCAAGCTGCACACGCGGGTTCGATTCCCGTCACTCGCTCCATGACTTTCCGTTGAAACGGCGCCGATTCCTCAACCAAGGGAACGGCGCCGTCTCGCTGGAAACGTGCACGCGTGACCAATCGTGACCAATGGAGTCGCCGGGCGCTGCGGGAGAGGATCCCCGATGCCACGGCGCAAGCCTATGCACTCGGCCTTCGGCACCGTGACCGGCCTGCCCTCAGGGCGCTTCCGGGTGCGGTACACCGGCCCCGACGGCAGACGTCACTCAGCCCCCACCACCTTCGACACACGCGCCCAGGCAGAAGCCTGGCTGATCGGCGTACAGGCTGACGTGCTGCGCGGCACCTGGACAGCCCCCACCCTCACAGCCCCCACGACACTGGCCGAGTACATCCCTACCTTCCTGACCCACCGAGCCGCCGAACTGCGCCCCTCGACCCTGGGCCTGTACGACCGCCTGGCACGCTCCTTCGTCCTCGCCCCCGTCGGAACCAGCCCCGCCACCACCGTGGACCTGTCCACGGTGCCGCTCGCACAGATCACCACCCCGCTCGTGCGCGACTGGCACACCGCCCTGTGCGACCAACTCGACCGCTCAGCCACCACACGCACCACGACCGCCGCCGTGCGCGCCACCCGCCGCACCCACCCCGCCCGCGCCTGGGCCCAGGCCAGCGGGATCGACGTACCGGCCACCGGGCGCCTGCCCCGCACGGTCCTGGCCGCCTGGCAGGCCGCCGGACGTCCTCAGCCGGCCCCGCACCTCCGGGAGGACACCGGACGCCGCCCAGGCCGTTGCCAGGCCTCCCAGGCCTACAGGCTGCTGCGAACCGTCCTCAACCAGGCCGTGGAGGACGGGCTGATCGACCACAACCCCGCCCGTGTGCGAGGCGCAGGCACCTCACACGCCCCCGAACGCAAGCCCCTGACCCCCGCCGAGGTCTCGGCCCTGGCAGCCGCCATGCCGCCACACCTACGCGCCGCCGCCCTGCTGGCCGCCTACTCAGGACTGCGCCCCGGCGAGGTGTTCGCCCTACGACGCCGAGACATCGACCTCAGCGACCCAGCCAATCCCACCGTGACCGTTGAGCGCACACAAACCAGCACGCGAGACCGCCAACCCACCATCGGCGCCCCCAAGACCGCCGCCGGACGGCGCACCGTCACCGTCCCGGCCACCGTCGCCCGCGCCCTGGCCCGCCACCTCGACACCTACACCGCCCCCGGGCCCGACGCCCTGGCATTCACGACCACCACAGGCGGGCCCGTGCTCGCCTCCCAGCGCTCGCGCGCCATGGCCACCGCCCGCGCAGCCATCGGACGCGACGACGTGACATGGCACCACCTGCGCCACACCGGCGCCACCCTGGCCGCCATCAGCGGCGCCACCATGGCCGAACTACAGGCACGCATCGGCCACGCCTCACCACGCGCCGCCGCCATCTACCAACACGCCATCGCGGGCCGAGACGCCCAGATCGCCGCCGCCCTGGACACCTACGCCGCTACACCCACCAACGTGGTGCCCCTGCGCCGCCTCAGCGCCTAACCACCACCTGCACCCCGAACGCCGGGCATGCGTGCTGTGCTCGACACCTACCCGGCACTGCCCACCCATCTAGGAGAACACTCATGGCCACCCACTCCCACCGTCCTACGGTTCTCGTGCACCGCCCGCTGAACGAGCCACAGGGCCCCAACGGACGCCCCGACGCCCCACCCCTGCCCCCTGCCTGGGACAGCCTGATCAGGGTCTACCTGGCCGAGTGCGCCCAGACCGGCACCAAGCCCACCACCCTGACCGCCCGACGCGGCCACCTGAGACGCCTCGCCCTGGACCACCCCCACCACGCTCCCGGCGCCATCACCGCCCCCGACCTGCTGACATGGCTAGACAGCCTCGACCTAGCCCACGCCACCCGCCGAAACACCCGTTACACCGTGCGAGGCTTCTTCGCCTGGGCGCAGGAAAAGGGCTACATCTCAACCAGCCCAGCCAGACACCTGCCCCCGATCCCACGCACCGCCCCACCAGAGGGCCAGGACGTGCCAGGACTCGACGACCCCCATGCTCAGGACCGCGCCCCCGTGCGCCGAACCGGCCCGGTCGCCGCGCCCATCCCACCCATGTGGGAAGAGGCGATCACCGGATTCATGGCCTTCGAACGCATCCAAGGCCGCGCTACCACATCCCGAAAAAAGAACCGCGAGCAACTCGCACACCTTGCCCGCACCATCCCCAACGCCGAGTACGGCCCGTGGTCCGTGACCACCCCCGCCCTGCTTCAGTGGTACACAGACCGCGAGATCGCCCTAGAAACACGCCACTCCCTACGCTCCACCCTGCGAGCCTTCTACGCTTGGGGAGTCGCCGCCGGACACCTCACCACCTCACCGGCTGACGTGATCCCACCCGTACGCCGCCCCGGACCCAACCCGCACCCGCTACCTGACGATCTTCTAGGCCAGGCCCTGGCCAAGGCTGACGCGCGGCAGACCCTGATACTGCGCTGCGCAGCCGAGGCAGGCCTACGCCGCGCCGAGATCGCCGCCATCCACGCCCGCGACCTCCTACAGACCTCAGGCGGCACAGTCCTAGCCGTCCACGGCAAAGGCTCCAAACAACGACTAGTACCCCTCGCCCCCGGCCTGGCCGCACTCCTGACCGACGCCACCAACGCCGACCCGCACGGCTACGCCCTACCCAACGGACAAGGCTCACACCTCAGCGCCGAACGCGTGGCAGACAGCGTGCGCCACCTGATCCCCTCGCCCTACACCCTGCACGCCCTACGCCACCGCTTCGCCACCACCGCCTACGACGCCACACGCGACCTGTTCTCCGTCCAACGACTCCTAGGCCACGCAAGCCCCACCACCACACAACGCTACGTAGCAACCGACGCCGACCAACTGCGCGCCGTCGTCGCCGCCGTGGCACAACGCAGCGAGTACGCAGCCCTGCCCCACCCCATCCCAGGGCCTGAACGTGGGAGAAATCGGGCCAAATGAGGACCACACGGCAAATCTGCTTGCCCTAGGTAAACGTCCGCGCCATGCTCTCACCCATGACACGCAGCCACCGCCGACCACGGCCCAACCCATCGCACGCACCCCGTGCACTGGGCCTCCGCCTGGCACGGCTGCACCCACTGATCACCTCCCACCCCGACGTTGCCGCCCTCATCGACGAACTCACCGGCGACCGCCGCCCTCGTAGCCAGTGGCGCCTCAACGTGGATGGCACCGTGTTGCGCGTGTGCACTGCGCTCAACGACGCGGCTACCTCGTTGCGCGTTTCTGGGCTGTCGCCTCATGCCATCCTCGCTGCTGAACGCTCTGCGGCCTGGCTGGCCTTCGAACTGTCGCACCTGCATACTCCACGGGGCAAATGGTCAGCTACCCGGCGTGCAGGGCGAGCCGCACGGATTCGGCGGGTGCACGGTGTACTCCGGCGGATTGTGATGCCCGAATCAACTGCCTCACAGCGCCTTCCCATCGTGGAAAGATGGGAGGATGAATGGGACGACGTAAGCGGGCACACCGCCGGGCGTCTACTGCGTCCCCTTGAATGGCTCCGTTTCCGAGTCCACCCACATCCACGTTGCTCAATGCGTGCTTTTGCTCGTTGCGAAGAATTGAAGCATCGGTGCAGAGACTTTTATGCCTACTACGCCGAGCGCGCCCTACACGACACGGCTACGTTCTCGTCGTTACCTGAGTTCGTGCCCGGCCTCGATGACGTACCCGCGCCAACATGGCGCCGGGCATCTAGCACTGACGCATGGCCGCCGCCGTGGCGGCCCGTCCTAGTCAGCCTGACGCGCGCGGTCCTGACCGCTGCCCCTCCTACCGTGGCCCCTGTGCCGGTGGGTGAGGGTAGTTGCGCCCGTTTCACCCTGGCCGCCTGAAACCCCGTTAGGCGAGCCCTCACACCACACCACCGGCATAGGCGCCCGGCGGCCTCTCAGTACACCCGTACCCCTGAGAGGACACCCAAGCCGTGCCTACCCCTAACCCTCTGCGCCCCATCGGCACCCCGACCGTCACCCTGCCGCTACTGCTGACCCGCTCCGACGTGGCAGGAATCTGCCGCGTTCACCCGATCACGGTCACGCGTTGGCTCAGTGACGGCTCCCTACCCGTCCTTCGCATCGGCACCCGCCCGCGCGTCCCGGCGGCTGCCGTGCTGGACTACGCCACACGCGGCATGTCCGCTGACTGCCGTCGCACTTTCCTCACCGTGGCTGGCCCGGCCACAGTTGACGTACCGGCCATGCTGCGTCCTAACGAGGTCGCTCAGTGCCTGGCTGTCAGCCTGTCCACGGTCAACCGGCTGATCCGTGATGGCGAGTTGCCACGTGTGGGCACGGTGCGTTCGTGCCAGGTTCCCGCGACCGCCGTAGCCGCGTGGATCGACGCCAACACCACCCCCGCACGCGTCCCGCTGAGCCTGCGAGGCTGAGCCATGTCGGGCCACCTCACAGTTGACGGTGCCCGCCCACACGTCGCCACAGTCAGCGCAGCCATCGCCTCATGCCGATATCCCCTGACACCATCGGCCAGGCTCGTGGCCTACCTGCTGGCTGCTGACGACTACGGCAAAGGCACCGCCCCCGGACGCGACAATCTCAGCGGATGGGGACACCTACCGCTCACCACTGTTCGCCGTGCCCTGTGCGACCTACGCACCCCACCGGCTGGCACGGACCCGCTTGTGACGACATCACGCACTCGGGCAGGGGAGGGGTGGCGTACCCGCTACGCCTTCACACCCTCATGGGCTAAGCACGCTCACACCTACGAGCACGCCCAGCCGCTCACTGTCACGGGCGAGCGCCCAGCGGTCACGGACTGGGTAGCCTGCACGGCGCTTGCTTGCCAGCCTGTCAGCGTCCGGCTCGTGTCCTTCGTTCTTGCCTTGGCCTCGACCGACGGTCTGACCGTGACAGCCACGAGGGCGGAACTGGCAGCCTGGACAGGGCTCAACCGAAAGAGCCTGGCCGCCACGCTCGCCACGCTAGACGCCCTCGGCGTCGTGCAGCCACAGGCTACGGGGAACGGCTACAGCCTTGCGACCCTGGCCACCTACAGGCAGGCCCTGGCCCGCATGGTCGCAGACCTGGACGCCCAAGGCCAGGCCCTGGACCCTGAGACGGCCTGCGTCTGGGCAAAAGGCAGACCTCGCAATGATGCCGCTCCTGCGCGGGCGCTGGCCCGGTGGCTAACGGCGACAGACAGCCAGAGCAGCCGAAGCGACGTTGTGGCTGCCTTCCTCACGCACATGGAGACCGAGGCAGCACCCTCTCAGCGGGGGAGACGGGCGACCTACTACAGGTTGGAGTTCCTGGCCTCGCAGGCACGTGACCGAACGGGGGTCCTAACGGGTCCAATTCAGGGCGCGGAACGGGGGTCTGAACGGGGGTCTGAACGGGTCCAATTCGCGACCAACCTGCCAGGTCTGAACGGGGGTCTGAACGGAGGTCTGAACGGGGGTCTGAACGGGTCCAAAACCGGGCGCGGAACGGGTGTAGAAATGTGCCCCCTCCCTAATACCCTTCCCTTCCCTACCCCTGACGGTTGGCCCGTCGGTGACCTGCCCGGGGAGGTTGTGCTAGCGGTGCGCGGCCCACTAGGTCCATTTGTCCGAGATACCCGCTTACCTCTCGATCCGGACACGCTGGCCCGTTGGGTCTTGGTCTACGCCGAGCGGGCCGGGCAGTCCTGGGACTGGGCGCTAGACCGGGTTCGTGCTCTCGCTGCCGAACCGTTGACCGGGGCGCGCGAGCCGTCCGCTGAACTGTGGCACCGGCTGCTGGCCCACCTGCCAGGCGGTGAGGGCTGATGACTGCCCTCGTTTTTTCTGAGCTTGATCCCACTGGAACACCCCGCGCCAGCGTGTTTTCTCCCCCAGAGGAGGGAAGAAAAAACGACCGAACGCGAGAAGTATCGGATCAGAGAGACGAAAAATGCCCAGGTTCGTCCCTGACGGGCAGTGCGTGTTTAGCCGAGGGGTGTTCCAAGCCTGTGCAGGGTCGTGGTCTGTGCGCTGCCCACTACCGGCGTGTTCGTGGCCTTCATCCGGGCACCCTCGATGGCTTCGCCGCTGCCCAGGAGTCAGGACGGTGGGTAGGTGACGAACTCGCGGGCTACGGCTGCGCTCACGTGCGCGTGCTCCATGCTCGTGGCTTCGCCTCGCTGTATGCCTGCACGATGCCCGGCTGCCACTCCCAGGCAGCCGAGTGGGCGTTACGCCCTGACGCCGCCCACGCCCGTCGTGACGACACCGGCACGTGGTCGCCCGATCCCTGGGACTACACGCCCCTGTGCGCCGCGTGTCACCGGCAGATGGATGCCGGCACCCGTGCCGCTCGCAAGAGCCGTGCCACGCCGTTACCCGCCCCGTGGTCCTGGCCCTCCGTCCCCACCTTCGCCCCCGTGCGTCGCTGGCAGGTGGCACAGGCCCCGCTACCAGCGCCCGCCCCGCCCACCGGGCAGACCCCGCCCATGCTCGACCTAGGAGAACTCTCATGACCGCCCGCTCCCACCGCCGCGCCTTCGGCACCATCAGCCGCCTACCGTCGGGGCGATTCCGTGCCCGCTACACCGGCCCCGACGGCGCCCGTTATTCCGCGCCCGCTACCTTCGACACACGCGCCCAGGCCGAGGCATGGCTAGTGACCGCCCGCGCCGAGGTGATACGGGGCCGGACGCCCATTCCTGAGGGCGCGCGCCTGACACTGGCCGCCTATCTCCCGGCCTTCCTGACACAGAGAGCTGCCGAACTGCGTCCCTCGACCCTTGGCCTGTACGACCGCCTGGCACGCTGCTTCATCCTCGCCCCCGTCGGGACCGGGCCGAGCGTGGTTGACCTGTCCACGGTGCCCCTGGCGCAGATCACCACCCCACTTGTACGCGACTGGCACACCGCTCTGCTGGCACAGTTCGCCCAGATCACCCCACAGTCCGCCACGCGCCGCACCCACCCCGCCCGCGCATGGGCGAAGGCCAGTGGGATCGACGTACCTGCCACCGGACGCCTGCCCCGCGCGGTCCTCGACGCCTGGAAGAATGCCGGACATCCCGACCCTGCCAGGCGGACACCCAACGCTTACAACGGGCATGGGCGCACCCAGGCGGCTCAGGCATACAGGCTGCTGCGAACCGTGCTTAGTCGGGCTGTGGAGGACGGGCTGATCGACCGTAACCCGGCCTGCCTACGCGGGGCAGCCACCGCCCCGGCCCCCGAACGTAAGCCGCTGACACCTGCCGAGGTCTCGGCCCTGGCAGCCGCGATGCCGCCACATCTTCGGGCCGCCGCCTTGCTGGCTGCATACTCAGGCCTGCGCCCCGGCGAGGTGTTCGCCCTACGCCGCCGAGACATCGACCTCAGCGACCCAACCAACCCCACCGTCACCGTGGAACGCACGCAGACACGAACTCGCGCAGGTCAGAGCGCGTTCGGGCCGCCTAAGACCGCCGCCGGGCGGCGCACGGTCGCCATTCCGGCCACCGTCGCCCGTGCCCTGGCCGATCACTTGGACGCCTACACCGCCCAAGGGGCCAACGCACTTGTGTTCACCACCCCTGCCGGTGGCGTCGTGTCCGCTTCCTACCGCTCTCGTGCCATGGTCGCCGCCCGTGCCATCATCGGGCGCACTGATCTGCGATGGCACGACCTGCGCCACACCGGCGCCACCCTGGCCGCTGCGAGCGGCGCAACCATGGCTGAGTTACAGGCTCGCATCGGTCACACCTCGACGCAGGCCGCAGCTATCTACCAGCATGCTCTAGCGGGCCGGGACGCACAGATCGCCGCCGCCCTGGACGCCTTCGCCGCCGCCCCGTCCAACGTCATCCCCTTGCGAGCACGCACAGCCTGACCCGCTGCTTCATACAGCATGCCGTGCCCTGTCACCGTCTGTCCGGTGGGAGGGCGCGCATTATCCACTGCCAACACCCCAAATACCTAAACCCTCGCAATAAACTTGCAGCCCAAAATCGGCCAAAAAACGTGTTCGGCGTGACCAATCGTGACCAATGGGGTGCATATAAGTGATTCGAACTGCTAACCTACGACAAACAACGACATTGAGATATCGCAGTGTTTTGGCGGAATAGCAACGTTTGTGAAGCGTCACCCCGACGCCTTCCAAGCTGCACACGCGGGTTCGATTCCCGTCACTCGCTCCACTAGAACGTCACTCTGGATACAAGGAATTCCGGCCCGGCCGGGAAGTGTCCAGGGTGGCGTTTTCGCTGTTCTGGGGCGGTTTTCAGGGTGTTGGGGCTGGGTGCGTTGCGCTGTGGAGTGGCTCCCCACCGGGGTGGATCAGAGCCTCGGAGGGGTGTCTCAGAGGCTCGCTCGGTGCGTCAAGGCAGGAAGCGTCAAAAAGTATGGCCTAGCGTCAAAAGGTTCAGCCCCGCGTCAAAAAGTATGGGGCTTGCGTCAAAAGGTATCGAACAAGCGTCAAAGGGTACGGAGCTCGGGCGAACTAGGAAACGCTGCGTCGTGTTTCGTGAATCTCATCCTCACCTTTGAAGCGCCACTTAATAATCAGGGCTTCTACCGTCAAACCCCATGCGCCAAGGATGGTCAGCGCGTACTGATCTCCATAGTCCAGACGATGAGGAAGCGATGAGTAACGCACGAATTGCTCGGCTTCATCCGGGAGTGCTGAGATCGCCACCAACTCAATGATGCGACCAGACTGATTGGTGAATGCCCATTTGTGCTTGTCCAGCCGCACCAATTCGCTCAGAGGGGCGGGTGCTTCTCGTTCTGCTAGTTCAAGTGCCTGCGCACTGATGAGGTTCGCCTTGTCAGCATGCTCATTCGATTGCTCTGCGAGCGTGTTAGCACATTCAGCGATTCGGTTGGCTTCTGCTGAGCGCCTATTGGCTCGGTGCGACTCGACAGCAGCCCAGATGGCAATGATGAGCGCACCGGCAGACAGAACGATGGAAATAACGCTACCCATGCTCATTCAGCTTTCAGGGTAATGACGGTGTCGTACAGGCCAACTTGGCGCAGGTCTTCACGGCGCTTTTGCTCCGCATGGGAGGCGTAGCCGACGTAGGACAGGGAAGCATCCTCATAGCGACGGAAGGCGAAGACAGCCTGGTTCATGTGGATGGAGTTGAAGACCCCCAGGTTCACCAGGAGATTGAAATCCTCCACGGACAAACCGGTGACCCGCTTGAACAGGTCTGGTTCGATCTTGGTGATGACGTCGTAGAGCGTGTTCTCCCTGAAGTCAGTCAGGTACATGAACGCTGGGATCCGGGTAGCGAACTTGATGAGCTTTTCCTGGATCTGCTTGCGCTTGGACTTGTACTCCTTCTCCTCAGCTGTGAGCTCCTTCTTCTCCTTCTTGGTCAGCGAGTCACCCTTTTCCTTCTTCATCTTCGACACCGATTCACTCTTGTTGACCACGGTCTCGAAGATGTCAACACCCAGGGCACGGAAGCCTTCGATATTGAGGATGGCTTCCATGGCACGCTCGTCGTTCATGATCTTCTTGAGCGTCATGTTGTCGACGTTGACGAGGATCGCGGACTCCCACTTCTTCGCCAGGAGGGTGGCCGAGGTGCCAGACATAGCGATGTCGAGCACCTCGCCCGCATCGATCTCCTTCATTGTGGCACCGTCGTAGGCCAGAACCGGGAGGTAGTTGACGAGCTCGGCGACGGCATGTTCGGGGCTCTTCGCCTCGGGATGTAGCCCTGTGCCGTAGTCGGCGATCTGGCGCAGAGCGCGCGTGGGTGCGAAGTCGAAAACGAATCCGACAGGCTTGAGGACCTCCTCCCGGTTCGGGTCATCCCCATTGGGGTTCTTGATGGCCCACGGGGACTGCACCCGGAAAGCGGCCTGGAAGTAGGACTCCGGGCTGGTGAGGTTGCGCAGCATCAGGATTGATGACCACTGCTTGACGGTCACCCCGGTGGTGAGCTTGCCGCACGACAGCGTGATGGTCTTGGTGTCGTGCCCGTCCCCAATTGCCTCACGTACGGGCGGGAGTGCTTCAACCCCAACCCCAGCGCCCACGCCAGCAGCGACGATCACCTGGTACTGATGCCAGAAGGTGTTGTGCCGCGCAGCGAGCAGGTTCGCCATGGCCTGGCAGGCAGCGACGTTTGGCAAGTACCAGAACGAGTGCTGGAGGTAAGGAAGCAGACGGGCATCCGCGTACGGGAAGGGTGGGCGGCCACCAGCTTTGAGCATGTCCATCTGTGTGGGCGCGTGCTCGCCACGGATAAGGTCCAGCCACTTCTGTACGTCAGATTCGTGGACGAACCGCGCTGTCTCATTACTGCCTGTGGCTTCGAAGAAGGTGTTGAGGTCGAACTCGTTAAACTCACCCTGGTGCGCGATAGCCACCAGGTCATCAGGCATCCGGTAGGTCAGCAGACGCATCTCCGGTAGCGCGGCATACGGGTTCCACTCACCGGGATGCTCACGCGCCCATTCGCGTTTGGCAAGCTGTTCGTCGGTATAGGTCCAGTTGAAGATCTGCTCCTCGATGAACTCGCCCGTGGCAAGAGCCTTGAAGGGTGTGCCCGAGAGGTAGAGGTAGGAGCGGGTCGTGATGGGAAGAAAGTCTTCTTCATCGCTACCCAGCTCGTCGAGCTCTTCATCGAAGGCGACCAGCCCCTCGTGGTACTCAGCCTTGAGTTCCTTGGCAGCTTCCTTCTCATCCTCACCTTCGAAGAGGGTTTTGGCGTTCTCCCGCCAGGCTCCGAAGTGGTACTCGTCGAAGACCACCAGGTCCCAGTTGACAGTGTGAATCCACTCGTTCTTGGACTTGATCAGGCCGGTCTTCTTGTCCCGTCCGAGGAGGTCCTGGAAAGAGCCGAAGTAGACCAGAGGCTGATCTGCCTTGACTTCGCCACCCTCATCGAGGGTTTTCGCGCTCAGGTACTGCCAGCCTTCAAAGTCCACGTGGCTTGCCAGGTCTTCACGCCAGGCGTCTTGGACGGCAGGTTTGAAGGTCACCACCAGCACGCGTTTGGCGCCCATGCGTTTGGCGAGCTGGTAGGTGGTGAAGGTCTTGCCGAAGCGCATCTTCGCGTTCCACAAGAAGCGCGGGACCGCACCCGGATCTTCTTCCCAGATGGAGTTGTAATAGGCAAGAGTTTGTTCGACAGCACGGGCTTGCTCGGGGCGCATCGCGAAGGTCTGGTAGCGCTCGCCCGTGTACTCCACCCCGGTGCGCAGTTCCGCGATAGCAGTGAGCACATCAGCAGGCTTGCAGCGCACCCACTCGGTCGCTGAGCCAAAGTGAGGATTGGCAAAGCCCTTCGCCTTCAGGCGCTGGATGACGTCCCTGTCACGGAAGATGCTGCCATCCTCACGCTCCGCAATGATGTCGACGTGCAGGGTGAACTCCTGCTGCATCTGCCCCTGCGACTCACGGATCCGCTCTCGCACATCCTCCTTCGTGGTCTGCCCGACCTTAATGAGCCCCTCATAGCCGGATGGAGGATTCTTCGGAGACCAGGCGTAGATCCGCAGGCGCGCCGAGGGTTTGGAGGGCAGGAGGTCCTCATCCCGCCTGGCCATCACTCATCCTCCATCGGGCGCACGATGGACTCAATGAACGCGATCTCCTCACCAGTGAGCCCGTACTTGGCGTACAACTCCTTATCCGTCCACTCTCGGTCCCAGGACTGTTGCGGAACGAACGTGTAAACCTTTCGAGTTGTATCCTGCGAAGCCTTGTGCAGGAGGATAAGGAAGCGAGTGAAACGGCACTTGAGGTAGGACAATGCGCTAGCTGCCTCAGATTCGCTGTTGAAAGGCCCGATACACAGATAAGTCTCGGAAGATACCTCCCCCGGTTTCCCTAGGAACGGCGTGCTAATGATCCGATGCGGATAAGTATCCTTGTTGCCCGTACCCGGAGCCGCACGCCCAACAAACAACTTCCAACAGTCGACGAACTCGTGTCCAGACCGGATGGTTTCCGCCGGGACGTATGCCGTCCCTCCGTTTTGGTAGATGACGTAATCCGTCTCGTTCCTTCGTCTGTCGTTGCCTTTGAATGTGGTGTCGAGACCGAACGGTTTACGCGCGCTTACCAATTCTGCGAAAGAGCCAGGTGCTTCCTTTTCAAGAACTTTCTTGAGAATGCTGACTCCTTGATTGAAGCGGATAAAGGTTTCAGTTCCCGCTTCAAGTAGCGGGCGTGTTGCGACAGACGGTTCTTGATCTTTGAAGTGCGTTGTTACAGTGCAGTCACCTTTGCTGTCTCGATTCCAAAGGAAGTAACACACTCCGCCCTTGAGGCCAATGCCTGAGAAGACGTCCGAGGCATTGACATAGTCCGTGATTGCGCGAAGTCGTCGATCGTTGAGCATCGAGGCGCGAAATTCGTCTAGACCCTTGCCGCCAGTGAACCACCGGGATGGGATGATCATCGTCAAATAGCGGGGATCCAAAGCTTTCGCCTGCTCGACAAAGTCCTGATAGATGGGCGCCGCTGACTTGCCAAACCCTCCGTCGGAAAGCTGGTAAGGGGGATTGCCGACGATCAGATCAAAATGCATACTGGCTCCAAATATTTCGTTAACGCGTTTCTTTATGTCGTCAGTGTGGGTGAAGGCGTAGGCATGGGTCTCAAGATCTTCGCCGCGCCCGTAGTCTTCTTCCCTAGCCCCGCAGTAGGAGCAGCGCCGGCCGGTGCGGATAAAGATTTCCTCTCCGGACAGTGGGTCGACGCGGCTCTCGCGCATGCCGCTCTTGTCATCCCAGGTGTGTTCGGTGCGTTCAAACCAGATGTTGCCTTCTGGTGTGTCGAAGGCCGTGCAGATGGAGTGCTCACTGTTGGCGTACTTCGAGCAGTACACGCTTCGGCGAGCCATGAGAGCGGTGAGTTCCGTGATCGCGATCCCGTAAATCTGCTTGGTGAGGATGTGGTTAACCCGCTCCTGTGGATCCGGAATCAGGGAGGCCAGCCCATCGTTGAATCGGTGGGTCGCCTCCCGTAGAAATACCCCAGTCTTCACGAACGGATCTAGCACCCGGGCGTTCGGGTTCGCCCACAGGTTCCTCCCATCGTGGTCACGTGCCCATGCTTCGGTGGCGAGATCAAGCATGGCTGCAGCCATCTCTGGAGGTGTAAACACTTCATCGTTGGAGAGGTTCGCGATGCAGGTGAGCACATCAGGGTTGTGCTTGTTCAGCAGGAGGTTCGACACGCTCATGCTGGTTGCGCTCCTTTATCGGCAATCTCGGCCACAGTCATAGGAGGGAATGACGTATCGGGGGTGAAGATCTCGGCCATGTCCATGGATCCGAACAAGGTGTCCTCCCCAAAAGCCGCACGCTTTGTCAGGTCCTGATACTGGAAGTCACGTCGCTGGAACTTTCCCGCCCCGAGGTACCCCCACTCGGCAAAGGTCAGAGGCTCGCCGTTGGGGATCGTCATGGTCAGAGCATCGGCCTGAACGATGTTGATCGCCAGCACTGCACGAGCTGCCGATTCCCACGAGCCGTCGGGGTCTTCTCCGATGAAGTCCGTGAAGATGGCGAGGAGGTTGGCGCGGCAGATCTCGGCGTTGTCGGCAAGCAGCTCGATGCCGTAAGTGCTCATCAGGGCCAGGAGTGCGTAGTGGCGGCGCTCGAAGTCGTTCTTGCCGTAGCGGGTGTGAACGGTTGCGAGCTTGCGGCGCAGGATCTCTTGGAGGAAGGCGCCCTCGCCACAGGCAGGCTCAAGGACGCGAGCATCGATACGCTCCGACTCGTCCTTGACCAGGTCAAGCATGTCGTTGACCATCCATTCCGGGGTGAAGACCTCACCATGGTCGGCCACACGCTGCCTGGACTTGACTAGTTGCACCTGCTCGCTCACATATCCTCCTCGCCTGCTCCAGCGTGGAGCATCGCGGCTGCCTTGTTTGTCTCACCGCGATGCTCGAAGCGGCCGCGAGGAGACACGCCATCTTCCATTATCGGTTCTCGGCGTTCTCGGAGGGGTGAGGCGAGGCCGTGTGTGCGCCAGAATCATGCGGATTGGTCAGTCAAGTTCGTCGAAGTTGAACTCAAGTTGCCCGTCACTGCCGCTCTTGCCTTGACGCTTCCTGCGGAACCTGGGCAGTCGATGGGAAGGAATCCCGAATGTGGGGCGCTCGTCAGCGGGCATGCTCGTGATGTAGCCGAAGAGGGACTCTTCGTCAGCATCGAGCGAGATGACCGTGTGGGCAGCGACGACTTTTTGGGCTTCCGCGCTCAGGGCGCCGGTGGCATCGAGCGCGAAGAACGACTGTTTGGGCATGTTGGCGAGGTAGCACAGGATCCGGCTTTGCCGAGGTTTAGAGATGTTCGCCCAGACCGGAGTGTCGTGGATGAGGAACGGCAGCTCGGTGATGCTGAGGATGGCTTGGTCGAGCATGACCATGGATGTGTACGCGGTGCCGGTACCATCGTCGCCGGGAACGTTGAAGGTGTAGCTGTCGTAGTTGTTGAACGTGAGCTTGGGAGGGTTTGCCTCTTCTAACGCATGCGCGAGTTCCTCCAAGCGCGTGTTGATGAGGGATTGGATTTCCGGGAGTACGCCTGCCTGAGTCTGGCTGAGTGCTTCTTTGGCCTGCTCGGCTTGTGCGGCGAGTTCACTGCGTCGTTCGTGCTGCCTAAGCGCCAGGTCGACGTTGCGAATTTGAACCTGAATTTGGGAGTACTGGTCAAGGAGAGCCCTGGGCAGGCGTGCAGACGAACGCTCCTTGATGAGCTGATGGCTCAGGTCGCGGATTTGGGACGTGAGTGCCTGGTCGACGGCTTGGAGCCGGAGGGTTTCATCTTCTGCCTGGGCTGCAAGATGGGTGCGAATACGCTGATGGAATGTTGCGACCTGTGTGAGCCTGTCCGTGTTGATCTGCGGGAAGATTTCGGCAAGTTCATGCCAATCTGCATTCGACGGGGCGGTGCTTTCAGGATGGCTGGCTGTAAGGAAGCTGATCTGTGTTCGCACGCCTTCTTGTTGGTTCTGGAGAGCGCGGATCTTTGCACGCAGTTCCGCGTTGTGTCCGGTGATCATGTCGTCGTCTTTGAGCAGGCGCTCGTCCTCGTCGCGCAGGATCTGTTCGGACTTGCGCTGAAGTTGGACGATTTCTCGCCGCTTTGCTTCGGCCTCGGTGCCTTTGATGGGCTGAACCACGAACACGCCCTCATGGTCGGCACGGTCGAAGGCCCGGAGCTTTTTCGAGCTGTCCTGGAATCCCTGATGATCGCCCTCGACCTGACTGTAGAAGCCGGTGAGTTTTTCCAGACGAATGATGGCGTCCGTGGGTGAATCTGAGGAGCTTTGTTGCAGGGCACGGCTTGGGGTGAGGTTGTCGCGCCCGGCAAGACGCACATAGGGGCCAACCATGTCTCGCAGGGACATGTGTGGCGTGTGAATCTCGTACTTGTAGCGCAGGAATTGTCGAAAAGTTTGTATCTGCAGTGGGGGTTCTGGGGCGGTGTAGGTCTTGTCGCACGGGTATACGTACTTGGCGGCGTCTTCTTCTGGGTCAGCGATGCGTAGAAAGTGGAAGTCCTCGACGCCTCACCCCACACTCAACTCTGAAGAGCCCGCATACTTGGCGACCTCACTGCCCGGCGCGGCCCGCAAAGCCGGCTCTAGCAGATCAAACAGCTCGGAGAACTTCACCTCGTCCTCCTAACTCTTCGCTGCGTACCGACGCCCAGAGAGCAGATGGTGTAGATCCGGCCGATCTGGTGTAGCGCTCTGGTGTATTCGCGGTGCAGAACGGGGGGGGGTACCGCCTCCCTATGTTGATGAGCGGGACATGGGAGCCTCGTCAGCACCTCGATGCTTGGAATTTTACCGAGCCAGAGCCTCTCCGAAGCGCTTCTCGTGCCTCGCGTCACGACAGGCATGACACGGAGGAGGAACGAACTTAGGCCATCTACCAGTACCAACACCCACCCATTGGGGCCTTCTCTGACCCCGTTACCGGCGTGTCGCAGGTACCAGCACGCCTTCCACACATCCATACAAACCGCGCGGAGATCCGCCCTTCTGGACGTCCAGGGCAGGTCAGTCGCTCAGGCACGCATGCCTGGGTGGTTGGCCTGCCCTGTTTTCGTCCCCGGGTTGATCTTCGCGCTCCACCAACGTCCAGGTGGGGCCGGGCCTCCGTCGCAGCAAGCGACAGGAGCCAAACATGGCAGGCAACGCCTCCACCCCGCACAACTACATCACTGTCAAGCTCGCGTTCGAGGTCACGGTCGCCGCTGACGCGCGGCGAGCAACCCGCGATACCAGCTTCCGTATCACCCCGGCCGAGGTCGATGCCTGGATTGAGGGTGATTATCAGAATCGCCTGGCGCAGGCCGAGGATCCCGGCACGGTTGAGCGTCGGTCTTTGAGTGAGATTCTCGAGGAGCTCAATGCCTCGGAGCGCAGCACGTCGCGGCGCTGGCGCACCCACACCGGTTTCCTCTCGGTCGATGACAGCGACCCCAGTGATGAGGACATCGAGTCCAGCCAGGTCGGCCTGCACGCCGCATCCGGCTACCGCAACGGCATCTACACCTCCACCACGCCAGACGATGCCACCGACGCATGGTCGACCAGCTTGGCCGTGCGCCAAGCACTAGCCGCATTGTCTGAACGGGAGCGGCAGGTAGTAGTCGCTTCCCGTGTCTACGGCCTCTCCCAGCGGGACATCGCAGCTGTGCTGGGCGTGTCCCAGCCGATGGTCAAAAAGATCCGGGACCGCGCCGAGAAAAAGCTCCGCGTACTGCTGTCCGACCCTGGGGTTATCAACTAGGCCTCGTCGCCGCCTTGAGGGTGGAAGGAGCATCAAGCCAATCCGGGCACCACCTTCCTTCCACCAAGTTTCTAAGGAGGAAGCTGATGACACACAAGACGGTGACAGTGAGTCTGTCGCGAGAACCTGACCCGGCCAAGGCCATCAACATCGGCCGGGTGGGGTTGCGAGAGCGGCTCTTGACCTGGTTGTTCGGTCCCATGCGGGACGTGACCGTTCTGGTCCCCGGCCGGGAGGTACGGGACGTGACGCTGCGCAGGGTCGATGAGGCCTCGTGCTGTGGGGCGGAATGTTCGGATGAGGAGCTGATGGCTATGGCTGACGCGGTCAAGCGTCACCCGGCAGGCAGCAAGCTTCACCGCACAGGTGGTGATGCGGCATGAACCCGCAGCACCGCAACGCCCTGATCGTGGGCATCAACCGGATGATGGAGGGCCTGGCCATGGTTGGGCAGGCGCTCGAAGCCGACGGCTGGGAAGGTATCGAAGACGAGTACGCGCTGGCTGGTGCCCGTCCGGTTGCCGCCGCCCGCCTGGAGGAGCCCGCTTTCCATGCCGAGCTCGAAGAACGCGTAGAAGCCGAGGAATCTGTCAAGCCTGCCGAGCCGGTGCGCGAGTACACGCTGGAGGAGGTGCGCGCTTTCTTGGCGGAGCTGTCCCAGCAGGGGTTCACCGCCCAGGTGCGCCAGCTCATCCTGGATGCCGGTGCGAAGGCTCTCTCAGAGGTGGATCCGGCCAAGTTTGGCCAGATCATGGCTGGGGCTGAGGAGATCGCCCATGCCTGATAGCCACGCACTTTTGAGTGCTTCGAGTGCTCACCGGTGGCTGCACTGCCCGCCCTCCGCACTCGCCACAGATGGCGTGGCTGACGCCCCGTCGGACGCAGCGTTGCAGGGTACGGCTGCGCATGCTCTGGCTGAGTACAAGCTGCTGCGGTTTTTGAAGCGCCGGGCGAAGCGCCCCACCTCTGAGTGGATTGATGAGGAGATGGAGGGCTACACCGACGACTACGTGCAGTTCGTTGCCCAGCACCTCGAGTCTGCGCGGGAGCACTGCACGAATCCGCAGGTGTATGTCGAGCAGCGACTGGACTACTCCCACCTCGCCCCGGGCGGCTTCGGTACCGGGGACTGCGTGATCGTCGCTGAACCCACCCTGCAGGTCATTGACCTGAAGTACGGGATGGGTGTTGAGGTGTCCCCGGTGGAGAACCCACAGCTCATGCTCTACGGGCTCGGCGCTCTGGCCGCGTTCGACGCGCTCCACAACATCGAGGAAGTCGCGCTGAGCATCTTCCAGCCTCGTCGGGCCAACGTCGAGACCTGGACGATCAGCACCCAGGACCTAATCACATGGGGCGAGAACACGGTCAAACCCATCGCCGACCTAGCCGCACGGGGCGAGGGTGAGTACGCCGCGGGTTCGTGGTGTCAGTTCTGCCGTATCGCCAGTACGTGCCGTGCCCGTGCGGAAGCGAATCTCGCGCTAGCCAAGCACGAGTTCGCACCACCCGCAGAACTATCTGTGGCTGAGGTTGCGGATGTGCTGGCGAAGATCCCTGAGCTCAAAGCCTGGGCATCCGACGTCGAAGCATGGGCACTCGCGAAGGCCCGAGCCGGCACCCAGATCCCCGGGTTCAAGGTGGCCGCCGGCCGCTCCATCCGCAAATACACCGACGAGGCCGCAGTAGCTGAGGCCGCGAAGGCTGCCGGCTACAGCGACATCTGGGACAAGCGCCTGATCGGCATCACTGCCATGGAACGCCTCATGGGTAAGAGGGCCTTCACCGAAACGCTCGGAGACCTGGTCATCAAGCCCGAAGGCAAGCCCACTCTCGTTCCCGAATCCGACAAGAGACCAGCACTGCACCGCGTGAGTGCTGCCACCGATTTCACCAACACAAACAACAACTGACCAAGGAGGTCACCCAATCATGAACACCAATCCGACTCGCGTTGTCACCGGCGAAGTCCGACTGTCCTACGCACACCTTTTCGAGCCCCAGTCCATCCAGGGCTCCAAACCCAAGTACTCCGTTTCCCTGATCATCCCGAAGTCTGATCGGGAGACGATCGGCAAGATCGAGCGGGCCATCGACGCCGCCATCGAAGCAGGCACTGCCAAGTTCGGTGGCAAGCGCCCGAACAAGGCCGCCCTCAAGCTCCCGCTGCGTGACGGGGATACCGAGCGTGACGACGAAGCCTATGCCGGGTGTTTCTTCGTCAACGCTAACTCCACCCTGCCGCCCGAGGTCGTCGACCAGGACCTCAACCCGGTGCTCTCACCTGCGGAGATGTACTCCGGCTGCTACGCCCGCGTCTCGCTGAGCTTCTACGCCTTCAACACCAACGGCAATCGCGGCATCGCCTGCGGGCTCGGCAACGTGCAAAAGCTGCGTGATGGCGAGCCGCTGGGTGGTGGCCGCACGTCGGCTGCTGATGATTTCGCAGCGTTCAGCGCTGGGGATGACTTCCTGGCCTAACCGCTCATCGCACAGTGGCGGGGCGCTCATACCGACAGGTGTGGGTGTCCCGCCACAACCACATCTATAGATAGGACACCCAATGCGCTCGCTCTCCCTGGACCTTGAGACCTTCAGTCCCACCAACCTCGCCACCGCGGGTGTGTACCGGTACGCCGAAGACGAGGCGTTCCGCATCCTCTTGTTTGGTTACAGCATTGACGGGGCACCCGCTAAGGTCATCGACCTGGCTCGGGGTGAGCCCATCCCACCGGGGATTCTCCAAGCGCTCACTGACCCGACTGTTACGAAGTCGGCGTTCAACGCATCCTTCGAGCGTGTCTGCATGAGCGCCTATCTGCGCCGCCATCACCCAGACCTGCTCGCTGAGGGGTTTCTGGGTCCGCGTGGGTGGCGTTGCACCATGGTGTGGGCAGCTTCCCTGGGCTTGCCGATGAGCCTGGACGGGGCAGCCAAAGCACTACGCCTCCCGATCGAGAAAGATCCTGCCGGGCAAAAGCTCATCCGCCGCTTCTCCATCCCCGGCAAGGATGGCATCCGGGTGCTGCCCAGCGATGATCCGGTGGGTTGGCAGCAGTACATCTCCTACAACCGCCGCGACGTTGACGTCGAAGTCCAACTCGCCTCTCGGCTTGCCCGCAACCCCATGCTGGAAGCGGAGTGGGAGACGTACTGGTTGGATCAGCGCATCAATGACACCGGGGTCCGCATCGACACCCAGCTTGCCGCCCACGCGGTCGAGGTCGACAGCCGCCACCGCGACACTTGCCTGGCGCGCGCCCAGCAGCTCACCGGATTGGAGAACCCCAATAGCCCCATCCAGCTCAAAGACTGGTTAGCCGCCCATGGCTGCGAGCTGGAGTCCTTGACGAAGACCGAGGTGGAGGCCGCCCTCGAGACGGTAACCGGCGATGTCGCTGAGGTGCTCCGGCTGCGCCAGGATCTCTCGCGGTCGTCTGTGAAGAAGTACCAGGCCATGCTCACCGTCGCAGGCAGCGATGATCGGGCACGTGGCCTCATCCAGTACATGGGGGCTGGCCGTACCGGACGCTTCGCCGGACGGCTCATCCAAGTACAGAACCTGCCGCGCAACCACATGCCCGACCTCGCTTCTGCCCGCAGCCTCCTCAACGCAGGCAACAGTGACGCCCTCGAACTGCTCTACAGCCCGCTACCAGACACCCTGAGCCAGCTCATCCGCACCGCCTTCATCCCCAGCAAGGGCCACCGGTTTATCGTCGCTGACTTCAGCGCAATCGAAGCCAGGGTACTGGCGTGGCTCGCCGGAGAAGAAGGAACCCTACAGGCGTTCCGCGAGGGCAAAGACCTCTACTGCCAGACCGCGAGCCGCATGTTCGGTGTCCCAGTCGAGAAACACGGAGCCAACAGCGAGCTACGCCAGAAAGGGAAGATCGCGGTCCTGGCCTGCGGATACGGCGGCTCGGTCGGAGCTCTGAAAGCCATGGGAGCCTTGCGCATGGGGCTGGACGAGTCAGAGTTGAAGCCGCTGGTGGATGCGTGGCGGGATGCCAACCCTATGGTCGTGCAGTTCTGGCACGACATCGAACAAGCAGCCATCACCACAGTTGAGACCCGAACGCCCACGCAGGTCGGGCGCATCCACCTGTCCTACCGCTCTGGGTGCCTGTTTATCGCCCTGCCATCCAGACGGGAGCTGTGCTACCCACGGCCGCGCCTGGGTGAGAACCGCTTCGGCATGACCAGCATTCTCTTCGACGGGGTGGATGGCACCACCCGTAAATGGGGCCCGATCGAAACCTACGGCGGAAAGCTCACCGAGAACCTCGTTCAAGCAACCGCCCGAGACCTCCTCACCCACGCCATGCACCACGTCGACGCGGCTGGCCACCGGATCGTCATGCACATTCACGACGAGATCGTCGTCGACGAACCCACAGACGGTGCGAGCGTTGAAGACATCGTGACGCTCATGACGAGGCTGCCCACCTGGGCTGACGGCCTACCGCTGGATGCAGACGGGTACGAGTGCGGCTTCTATATGAAGGATTGACTGATCTGGTTCGGCTCGGCACACCGGCCACGAGTGTGTGCGTCGTTACGATTGGTGCATGAGTGGCAAGCACATTGATCTGTTCCTCGTTGATGGCGAGTCTGGCGGCTTGATGACCGCGGACGTGTCAGGCTGGACCGGGCATGTGCTCTCCGGGCCGCGCTCAGCAGTCAGCCGGATGCTGACGCGATCGGATGCTCAGACCAACGGCGTCTACCTGCTCACCGGCAGTGACGACTCTGCTCTGGAGTCGCTGCGTTGCTATATCGGCCGGACTGAGAACTTCGCACAGCGCATGCGTGACCATGACGCCAAGAAGGACTGGTGGGACAGGGCCGTGCTCATCTCCTCGCGCGAGGAGGCGTTCAACGAGGGCTACTGGGCTTACCTGGAGTATCGGATGGTGGAAATCGCCTCACTCGCCCAGCGCGCCACCCTGGATGACAACAAGCAGACGCCCAAGCCGCGTAAGCTGTCCGAGGCCCAGCAGTCTGATGCTGAGGCCTTCCTCGAGCAGATCCGATCCATCCTCCCGGTGCTGGGCATCAACATCTTGCGCTCACCGCGCCCAAACCACGAGCGCACTGTCACCGAGATCGAGGACGCCACCTCACCGATCTTCTGGATCCGCATCCCAGCACGAGGTGTAGACGCGTCCGCACGGATAGTGGATGGGGAGTTCTTCTTGATGGAAGGCTCACGTCTCGTCGCAGGATGGAGTGGCCGAGGCCGAAGTGAGTCCACGAAACGCACCTATGCGAGCCTGCAGGCCCGGCGCGACAAGCTCATCACGGATGGCACCTTCCGCCAAGAAGGCGACACGCTCGTCGTAACCCGGGATGTTGCCATGGCACCATCGACCGCTTCCTCTCTCGCACTGGGTAACTCCACCTCCGGCCCTGGTACCTGGCGGTGGAAGGGCGGCACCCTGCGTGACTGGGAAGACCGCGACCTTCACTAGCCGCCTCACCGACGCTGAGAGCTGGCGCGCACTGCCCGTGGCGGGCAGGAGTCTGAGAAGAGTTCATCGGCCCCGCACTGGTTCTTCCCTGTCCCAAGGACGCATGCGTGAGCGAAACAGGGACTCCCGAGTCTGCTGACAGTAACGAGATCGGGGGCACTATGAGGGTCAAACACTAGCGCCAGGCCATCACTCCGGGCTGCTCAGCATGGAACATGCGCCACGAGCGCCACCGGATTTCATGCTGAGGGGTTATCAACTGCTGTCTCTGACCGCCTAGGGCCTGAGAGGACGAGCGCTTTGCAAGGTGCATCGCCGAGGACGCCTCTCAGGAAGGCGGCTCGACATGAGCAGCAATCTGAACTCGTACACCCACCCGGACTTCGGCAACCTGCGCACCATCGTTGATGGCGAGAACATCTACATCTGCGCGAAGGATGCCGCCACCGCGCTGGGATACGCCAACACGAACAAGGCCATCAAGGATCACTGCAAGGGGGTAACGAAACGGTACCCTCTTGAAACCCCTGGCGGCACCCAGGAATTCGCGTTCGGGACTGCTGAAGGTTTGGTTGACCTCCGGGTTTATGCCGCCAGTGTTGCGGTTGGTTTCATGATGAGTTCGAACTCGACGGGGGTGAGTTTCCCGAGCTGGCGTTGACGGCGTTTGGGGTGGTACTTCCCCTGGATCCAGGACACGATCGCCAGCCGTAGTTCCTCTCGTGTGCTCCAGGACCGTCGGTCGAGGACGTTCTTTTGCAGGAGCGCGAAGAACGACTCCATTGCCGCGTTGTCACCGCATGCCCCCACGCGGCCCATGGAGCCGGTCAGGCCGTGGCGTTTGAGGGCCTTGAGGAAGCGTCTGGAGCGGAATTGGGACCCGCGGTCG